>JADGAX010000010.1 GCA_015231795.1 Alphaproteobacteria bacterium
ACCATCAACCGGGGAATCAAGCCGCATTTACTTCGTTTCCTGTGGGACAGCAGTGGGTCAGAGTCGATTTTCCCACTGGGGACAAGGCTGAAGAACTAGATCTGGGTGGCATTCCCGAAGAGGAGCTGGGGACTCAGGCAGAACGCGCAGCCACTTTGAAGTGACTGCGCTTTCTTGCCGCCAAGATTAGGCCGACTTGCAGGTCTTGATGCCGAAGGGCAGGTAGGCCGGGCACCAGCCGATGGCGCCGGTGGCCAGCGGAACAACGCCGATCCAACCCCAAACCGGCAGCAGACCGGCCAGGGTGGCGCCGATCAGGGCCAGACCAACCACGATGCGCAGGATGCGGTCGATGCCGCCAACATTCTTTGACATGTCTCGTTCTCCAAGAAAAGCGAAAGGCTTGATGGGACAAACCTAGCCCCTGGGCATGGCCTGGGTCTGTAACAAGGTCACAGAGGGGATGATTTACTTTCCCGCCATGCTTTCCAGCGCGCTGGCCTTGATCAGGGAGATCTGCCCGCGGCCCAGCTTGACCCAACCCCGGCGCTCGAATTCCTTCAACTGGCGGCTGATCACTTCGCGCGCCGTGCCCAGTTCGAAGGCCAGGTCTTGATGCGTCGCCTCCAACTCGCCCTTGCCGTGGGCGCGCCCGATCAGGCAGGCGGCCAAACGCTGCTCGATGCGTCCGAAGGCGACTTCCTCGATCAGCATCAGAAGCGTGGAAATGCGCGTGGCGTAGGCTCTGAACACGAAGTCGCGGAAGGCGGCCGATTGGGCCAGCAATTCCTTAAAGCCGCTCATCGGCAGCGCCCTGGCGGTGATGATCGTTTCGGCGATGCCCTCGGCGTCGTAATCGGTCTGGCTCATCAGGCAGGCGGTGGTGACCACGCAAGTCTCCCCGGCCTCGACCCGATACAGCACAATCTCGCGCCCGTTCTCGCCCACCTTTTGCACGCGCACCTGTCCCGACAACACGATCAGATAGGACTGGCAGGGGCTGCCCTCGCCAAACAGCCTTGTCCCGGCGGGGGCGGTGACCGGTTGGGCCAGCGCCACCAGCCGTTTGCGCGTCGTCTCGTCCAGCCCGTTCAGGGCGGGGATGGAGCGGGTCCAGTCGGCGCTTTCATTCATGGCGGCACCGGCGAGCACTGTTTATGGCCCCTGGCCTTCAGCTTGGCGCAAAGCGCCTCGGCCTCGTCGGGCGTCGCCAAAGGTCCCATCAGGGCGGTGAAGCCCGCTTCGCCATAGACGATCGACACTTCAAGATTGGCCAACAGTTCGGCCATGTCGAAACGCAACCGGCTGGCCTCTTTGGAAATCTCGCCCTGATTGGGGCCGCTGGCGACCTGCACCTTATAGCTGGCGCGGTTCATCTTGCGAGTCGGCGGCAAGGGCGAGACCTGCTTGGACGGCGCTTCTGTTTTCTCGGACTTTGTCGAACGGGCTGGCTTGGGCGGTTCAGGCGTCGGTTCGGTTGACTGCGGCGCGGATGTTTGCGGCGGTTCGGATGTTTGTGGCTCGTTGGGCGGGGCAGGCAAATTTCGCCCTCCCGTTTCCGGCTTGGCCACGAAACGCTGGGCGCTGGCCAGGGCCAGTTTCGACTTCTTGCCCAGTTTCTTGGTAAGCGCGTTGCGTTCGTCCTCGGCATCCTTCAAGCCAGATTTGACGGCGATGGCGTACCACATCAACGCGCCCTCGGGATCGGCTTTCAATTGCGGCCCGCCCGCCGACAGAAGATGTCCCAGATTGTACTGCGCCTCGGCGTTGCCCTGGCGCGCGGCGCGCTCCAGCCACATGACGGCGCTTTTCATGTCGCGATGCGTGCCTTTGCCGCTGGCTAGGGCGATGCCCAGATTGTTCTGCGCCGCCGCCACGCCCAACTCGGCCGCCCGCCGGTACCAGACCAGGGCCTGGGCCGGGTCGGGCTTGCCAGCAAACCCCTTGGCCGCCATGTCGCCCAATGCCATGGTGGCTTCGGCATGGCCGTTATGGGCGGCTCGGGTCAGCCATTTTCTGGCCTCGCCGGGATCTTGGGGAACGCCGCGCCCGATCAGATACAGGCCGCCGACCAGATATTGCGCTGTCGGGTCCTGATCCTCGGCCAGAGGCAGCAGCACATAGAAGGCCTGTTCGTACGATCCTTGCTCGATCAAGGTTCGGCCCGCCCCAACATCCGCCCTGGCCGACAGCGGAAGGACCAGCAGAAGAACAAGCAGGCAAAGGCGCTTCATCATGAAGCCCCCTTGGGCGCAGAGGGCGAACTGGGCGCCGGTTCCCGGCCCAGACGATGGCGCCATTCCTCGGGCACGCCCATCAGCGAGGCCAGGGGTTCGTCTTGCATCTGCCGCCAATGTTCAAGCGACCAGCGGGCATTGGGGAAAGCCAGATCGTCCCAGGGGATGTCGTCCCAAGCGAACAAGCGCACATCCAGGCTTTCCGGCCCCGGTTCGAACCCCGGATGTTTCAGATGCGCCCGATAAATCAGATGCACCTGGCCGATGGCGGGAATGCTGTAAAGGGCGAGCAGGCCGTCCAGTTCCACTTCGGCCCTGGCTTCCTCCCACACTTCCCGGATGGCGCCTTCCTCGGTGCTTTCATTCATTTCCAGAAAGCCGGAGGGCGGCGTCCAAAATCCCTTGCGCGGCTCGATGGCGCGCTGGCACAGCAAAAACCGCCCATCCCAAACGCAGATGGCGCCCACCACGATCCTGGGATTTTCATAGGCGACATAGCCGCAATCGGGGCAGGTCAGCCGGGGGCGGTCATCGCCGTCCGGCACCTGAAACACGCTCGGTCCCTTTCTTCCTTCCCCCGTCATGGGGACAGTTTGGCGGGATTAGACCAGAATGTCGAGATAGTGGCCGCGCGGCACATCCATGTTGTTGGGCTTTTCACCCTCCAACCCCAGATTGCGAAAGCGGAATTCGGTGGGCGGAGCCTGGGTTTTGGCGCCGACTTTGCGCCTGGCCCCCGTGCTTTCGACAGTCAGAGAGGTGCGCGAGCCTAATTGGCTGGCGCCTGAACTGGCTTGGCTAGAGGTGCGTTCGACGGAATTGGCCAAAAGTCTTAAACCGAAAGGTTAACCTGGGTTCCCTTAGGCCCGCTGCTGCTCAGGGCCGGTTGCTGGTTGAGCGCCTTGACCTGAGCCGTGCCCTGGTCGATCAGGCTGACCACCAGCTGCTCGGCCTGCTTTTGCATCTTAAGGCCCATCAGGGTGATGTGGTCTTGGCCGTTGGCCGACGCCATCGACGCCGCTGCTGTAACAAGATCGCTCATGGCTTCTGCCTTTGCAATTTTCGCCGATCAGTCTACCACCCTCCGCCAATTTCCTCAAGAATGCTGATGAAGCCGGGCTTGCAGCGCGTCCTTCCGCCGCCTAAATATCGTCTTATGATCGAACTTCGCCCCTTTTCCGGCCTGGGCCGCTTTCAAAACGACTGGCTGAACGCCCATTATCACTTCAGCTTCGCCGACTATGCCGATCCGGCAAGGGTGAATTGGGGCAAGCTGCGGGTGTGGAATGACGATGAAATCAAGGCCGGGACCGGCTTTCCGCCCCACGGGCACCGCGACATGGAGATCGTGACCTATATCCGCCAAGGCGTGCTGACCCATGAAGATGGGCTGGGCAATCGCGGCAATACACGGGCGGGCGATGTGCAGGTGATGAGTGCGGGCAGCGGCATCACGCATAGCGAGTTCAATCTGGAAGGCGAAGACGCGCTGATCTTCCAGATTTGGATCATGACGGCGCAAAAAAGCGCCCAACCGCGCTGGGAAAACCGCCAATTCCCTGGATTTGAGCGATCCGGTCGCTGGGTGGCGCTGGCTTCGGGACGCAAGGGCGAGGTTGACGCGCTTCGCATCAACCAGGACGCATCGGTGCTGGGCGCTCATCTTGAAGCGGGCCAGCGCTTGGATTACGGGTTCAAGGACCGTTTTGGCTATCTGGTTCCCGCCAAGGGACAGGTGCGGGTCAATGGCGTTTTGGTGAATGGCCGCGACGGCCTGGCCATCGCCGATGAGGAGCGCGTTTCCTTCGAAGCCCTGGAAGCCAGCGAACTGGTGCTGGCGGAGACGGCCTAAACCCTTCTACCCGCAGATTCTGTAATCCATCAGCACTTCCGGTTTGTACTTTCCGGCCATTTTCGTAAAGGCGCCGAAGCCCTTCTTGTCGATGTCTAGAAGCTGCTGCTTGGTCTGGGCGCAATCGATGTTGGACAGATAGTAATCGCGATAGCGAATGATGATGCGTCCGTTCCAGTTCTCGAGATAGGTTTTGTGCTGGGTGGGAAATTCGCGTTCGAACACCTTGGCTCTGGCGTCCGTCATCTTCTTGAACTGGGCGGCGTTCTTCTCGTCGATGCGCTTCCATATCTCCAACGTGCCGGCGCTGTAGGGCGGCTCGTCGCAGCGCCAGGCGAATTCGCGCAGGCGAATGGCGTGACGGATTTGCCATTCCGACGTCTGCTCCGCCCTGGTCATGCAGTTCTTGGGCTTGGCAAAAGCCGGAGAGGCTTGCAGCAACAGCAGGATCAGGATCAGAAGAAACCTCATGCCGTCAGCCTTTCGCGCAAGGCGACGTTGGGGCCGATCACCAGAAGGGCGGGCGTTGGCGGCTTGGTCTGTTTGACGGCTTCTTGCACGTCGCCCAGGCAGGAGGTCAGCACCTGCTGGCCGGGCAGGGTGGCGTGGCTGACGATGGCCGCCGGGGTCTGGGGATCAAGCCCGGCCTTCAACAGCCGCTCGGTCAGTTCGGGCAGGGTTTCGATGGCCATGTAGAAAACCAGCATGTCGGCCGAGCGGCCAAGCCCTTCCACGTCCAGCTTGGGGTCGAGCCTGCCATCCGGTCCGTGGCCGGTCGCCATCGCCACTGAAGAGATCTGTTTGCTGGTCAGCGGAATGCCCGCCATCGCCAGTCCGCCGATGCCTGCCGTCACGCCGGGCACGATGCGAAAAGCGATGCCCGCTTCGGCCAGAGCCAAGGCTTCCTCGGCTCCCCTTGCGAAGACGAAGGGATCACCGCCCTTCAGGCGCACCACACGCTTGCCCGCCTTGGCATGTTCGATCATCAGGGCCGAGATCGTCTCTTGCAGCGGCGAGGTTCGCCCTGCCCGTTTGCCCATGGCGAAACGCTGGGCGCTGGCGGGGATCATGTCCAGCACGCCCGATCCCACCAGCGCGTCGTGAATGACCACATCGGCCTGCGACAGGGCATGGTGGGCCAGCAGGGTCAACAGTCCCGGATCGCCGGGACCGGCGCCGACCAGCCACACCGTGCCGGGGGCGATGTCGGGAAAGCGGGTCATTTGCCCCACGGCATGATGGGAACGCTGGAAATGGCGTTCTTGGGCGAGCCCTCGATCACCCGGTCGGAATAGACCAGATAGACCAGCACGTTGCGCTTCTTGTCCAGAAAGCGCACCACCTGCATGGTCTTGAACAGCAAGGACGTGTCTTGCTTGAAGACGGTTTCGCCGTTCTTGAATTCCTTGACGATGCTGATCGGCCCCACCTGGCGGCAGGCGATCGAGGCGTCCGAAGGATCTTCGGCCAGTCCCAACCCACCCGAAATGCCGCCTTGCTTGGCGCGGCTGAGGTGGCAGGTCACCCCCTCGACCTTGGGATCGTCGAAGGCCTCGATGACGATCTTGGAGTTGGGTCCCAGGAATTTGAAGACGGTGCTGACTTCGCCGATTTCCTCGGCTTGGGCGGGAAGGGATAAAAGCAGCAGACCGGCAAGCAGGGGCAGGGTTTTCATGTTCATCTCAGTGTTTGCGGTTGCGGGCGACAGCATTCAATATAGGCACAAATGAGCCAAATGCGAAAAGGATGGACGACAGGGGCATGCGCGGCGGCGGCGGCCAAGGCGGCGGCGGCCTTTCTTCAAACGGGCCAATGGCCCGATTCGGTTGAAATTCGCCTGCCCAAGGGCGTTCAAACCCAATTTCCCGTGGCGGTGAAAGATGCTGGGGCGGGATGGGCCATGGCGGGCGTGGTCAAGGATGCGGGCGACGATCCCGACGTGACCCACGGCGCCCTGATCCTGGCCCGAGTGGAGCAGGGGCTGCCCGGTTGCGGACTTATCTTCAAGGCGGGCCAAGGGGTGGGGGTGGCGACCTTGCCGGGCCTGCCCATCGCCATCGGAGAGCCTGCCGTCACGCCCGGCCCGCGCGCCCAGATCGCTGCGAATCTGGCCGAATTCGGCCAAGATTTCATCGTCACCCTGTCCATTCCAGGCGGTGAGGCGTTGGCGAAACAGACCATGAATGCGCGCCTGGGCGTTGTGGGCGGTCTGTCGATCCTGGGCACCAGCGGCGTGGTGACGCCCTATTCGAACGCCGCCTGGATCGGCGCCGTTCACCGCGCCATCGATGTGGCCCGGGCGAACGGTCTGGATCATGTCGTCGGGGCGACGGGGGATGCGTCGGAGCGGGCGGCTGGACAACTTCATGGACTGAGCGAACGGGCTTTGATCGATATCGGCGGCTTCGCTGGCGCTTTCTTGAAATATCTAAGACGCAACCCCGTGCGGCGCGTCACGCTGGCGGGCGGATTCGGCAAGATGTCGAAGCTGGCGGCGGGAAGTCTTGACCTGCATTCCAAGAAAAGTTCGGTCGATGTCGCCTTTCTGGCCGGACTGGCGGGCGATTCTTGCGTGGCGGCGCGTCTGGCCAAGGCTCATAGCGCGTCGCAGGCGTTGGACCTGGCGGGCGATTTCCCCTTGGCGCAAAGGGTGGCGGAACGCGGCCTTCTTGCGGCGCGCGTCACGCTTTCAAGAAGCGATGTCCGGCTAGACGTGCTGGTGGTGGATCGCTCGGGAAAGGTGATCGGCCATGCCAGCTAAATTATTGATCCTGGGCGGCACGGCGGAGGCGGCGGCGCTGGCTGGTGCAATCGATCGCAAATTTGGCCAAAGCGTCGATCTGATCACCTCGCTGGCTGGGCGGATGATCACGCTGCCCAATCTGCCCGGTCGTTTGCGCGTGGGCGGTTTTGGCGGCGTTGACGGATTGGCTGCCTATCTGGCGAATGAATCAATAGGTGCCGTCATCGATGCCACACATCCGTTCGCCAAGAACATCTCGGCCCATGCCGTGGCCGCTTGCCGCGAAGCAAAGGTTCCGCTTCTGGCACTCGAGCGCCCCGCTTGGCCCAGAAAGGCGGGCGACAACTGGATCATCGCGCCCGATATGCAGGCTGCGGCAAGCCAGGTTGCGGCCCTTGGCAAGCGGGTCTTTCTGACCATCGGGCGGATGGAACTGGACGCATTCAGGGATATTCGCGGCGTTTGGTTTCTGGTGCGCCTGATCGAGCGGCCCCGCCTGCCTTTGCCCGGACACTGGCATATGGTGCTGGGACGCCCGCCCTTTGACGTCGATGGCGAAACGCGGCTCATGCAGGAACACGGGATCGATCTTGTCGTGTCGAAAGCCAGCGGCGGCGAAGCCACATATGGAAAGATCGCGGCGGCTGGGGCCTTGAACATTCCCGTTCTGATGATCGAACGACCCAGGCAGGAGGAAACCGCCAGCGCCGCCTCGCTTGACGAGGCGCTGGCCAGGATCGCCGATACGCTGTTTTCTCAGACCACCTGAACCTGGGCGCGCATCTTGTCGTGCCCGGCGCCGCAATAGGTCGAGCAGAAAATGAAATAGCGGCCCGGTTTGCGGAAGGTGAAGCTGCGCGTCGTCACTTCGCCCGCCGTCAGGGTGATGGGTCCGTATTCGCTGGGCTTGATCCAGACGCCATGCGGAATGTCGCCCGCCATGATCTGGAAACGGTAGGCGACGCCCCGCTTCAATTCCAGCGATCCCGGCGTGAAGGTAAAGCGCTTGAGCAAAAGCAGAATGTCGGTGGATGCGCCAGCCTTGGGCTGGACGGTGCCGTCCTCCAGGCTGTTCTGTTCGACGAACTTTTTGACCCTGGCCTCGAATTCAATGACCGGCGGCGTGCCTTCGACGCTGACCGGCTCGGGCAGCGGATTGTCGTTGTCGTCGGCGCTCAACAAGCCGCTGGCGCCCAGCATGCCAGCCCCCAGCGAGGCCAAGAAAGTCCGCCGGTTAAAGTTAATAGAGTTCATGTGTGACCCTTCCATCTCCCAATGCCGCTATTTAGCGGCCAGCCCTTGTTATTCAGGGCATTCTTCCCATGACCTATAATAAGTATAACCCACAGTCTGAACGCAAGATGAATGATCCGGCTTAGTGGCTGGGTATGCCTTTGCGAAATTCCGTGCTGAAATCGGCGGCGTATAGGCGGCTTTCGGTAAAGTCGTGGTTGCCCAGCACGCGCCCAACCAGCACCAGCGCGGTTTTGGCGATGCCCGCCTCTTTCATCTTGGCGCGGATGTCGGCTAGCGTGCCACGCACGATGGCTTGATCGGGCCAACTGGCGCGGTAAACCACCGCCACCGGGCAATCGGCGCCATAAAGCGGGGTCAGCGTTTCCACGACATGCGCCAGGTTGGCGGCCGACAGGTGCAAGGCCAGGGTGGCCCCGCTTTTGCCGAGAGTCGCCAAATCCTCGCCTTCGGGCATCGACGATGACTTGACCGCCGTGCGGGTGAGGATCACGGTCTGCGACACGTCGGGCAGCGTCAGTTCCATGTTCAGGGCGGCGGCGGCGGCGGCGAAGCTGGGCACGCCGGGCGTTACGTCATAAGGAATGCCCAGCGTATCCAGGCGGCGCATCTGTTCGGCGATGGCGCCGTAAAGCGACGGATCGCCCGAATGCACGCGCGCCACATCCTGCCCCTTGGCGTGGGCGGCTTGCATCTCGGCGATGGTCTCGTCCAGGTTCAGTTTGGCGCTGTCAATGACGCGGGCGTCCTTGGGGGCCTCGGCGACGACTTCGGCAGGCACCAGCGATCCGGCATACAAAACGACCTGACACTTGCGGATCAGATTCAAGCCGCGCACGGTGATCAGGTCGGGCGCGCCGGGGCCTGCGCCGATGAAATGAATGGTCATGCGCTGGCGTCCTTGCGATGCTTTCCGGCATAGCCCCTGGGCGTATAGACGCGCCTTTGGCCGCCATGCAAGACGATGCGGGTTTCAGAATTGCCGATCAGCACGATCGACAGCATGTCGGCCTTGTCGGGGCCTAACTCAGAAAGCGGGAAAATATCCAGCCGTTCGTCGTCGCGCCCCAGATTGCGCGCTACCATCACCGGCGTCGAGGCCGGTCGCTCCTTGAGCAGAATGTCCCTGGCCTCGACGATCTGTTCGCGCCGCTTCTTGGAAACGGGATTGTAAAGCGCCAGCGCGAAATCGCCCTCGGCTGCGGCCTTCAAGCGCTTGCGGATCGTCTCCATCGGCGTCAGCAGGTCGGACAGCGAGATCACGCAGAAATCATGGTTGAGCGGCGCGCCCGCCCTGGCCGCCGCCATCAGAAGGGCGCTTAAGCCCGGCACCACCTCGACGCCGATGCGTTGCCAGTCTTTGCGGGCTGCACCTTCCCGTTCGAGAAGCTCGAACGCCAAGGTCGCCAGGGCATAGATGCCCGCATCGCCGGAACAAACCAGGGAAACGATGCGACCCTCGGCGGCCAGCTCGATGGCTTGGCGCACGCGGTCTTCCTCGGCGCCCATCGTGCCGTCATGCCTGCGCTGGTGCGGCGCGATCAAGTCTTGGATCAGGTCGAGATACAGGCCATAGCCGACCAGATCGGAAGACAGCGCCAGGGCGCGGCAGGCGTTGGGCGTGCGAAATTCGGCCGCTCCGGGACCGATGCCGACCACGAAGAGATGGCCTTGGGCCTTGCCAACTTGATTCGGCTGGATCGGGTGCGGCGAGCGGGCGACGGCGGCGGTGGCTTGGCTTGTTTTAGACTTGGGCACGATCAACTCCGATAAGGTTCCTGCGGCGGCCAGGGCGGCCCCTTCGGCCACGCCGTGACAGCCGGTTTCACGAAAAACCACGTCTGATGGATTTTCAAGGCGCGACGTTAGGGCGTCCAATTCCTGGGGCGAAAAAAAGCGCGCCGGAACGTTCAGGCTGCGGGCCAGCTCATGAACCGCGCGCTCGTCAGCTTTCAAATCCAGGCTGGCGACGCAGGCCACGGCATGTTCCGACAATCTTGCATCCGCCAACACTTGTTTGGCGTGCGACAGCAATGTCTCGGGGGCCAGATTTCGCTCGCAGCCCACGCCCAGGGCCAGAATGGGCGGGTGCAGAATCAGGTCGCGGCCCGGCTCGGCGACATGACGTTCGGTGACGCGCACGCATAAGTCGCCCTCGGGCGCGAATAGGTCACGATCAAGCCAGTCGGCCAACGATGCTGGGTCGTCAAGACGCACGGCTTGGCCCGCCAGCAGGGCAGCCGCGATGGCTTTGGCGGCTTCGGGGTTGGCCAGCTTCCAGCCGGGCGGCGGATCGTCGAGCGCCATGGCTAGGCGCGTATCGCTTGATGTGGTGATGGCGGCGTGAAGCTCTAGAATATCGGCGATCTTCAGGGCCAGCTTATTGGCGCCCGCATGGCCGCCCAGCAGCGGCACGACGGAGGTCGCCGACACTGCGATCAGCGGCGGCTCGGCCCGCTTGTTCGAAAGAAACGGGGCAACGGCGCGAATCAAGATGCCGGACGCGCAGAATCCGACGATGGCGGCACCCGATTGGAACAACTGCGCCAGATGAGTCATGGCGTCAGAAAAGGCGACGTCGCAAACCGCAACGCGCTTGGCCAAGCCATGCAGCTCAGATTCGGGCAACAGGGCTTTCAGGCGGCCTGCTTGGGCAGCGCCCCGTTCGTCAAGAACGGCAAGAACGATCCGCTGTCTCATGAGCGAACCAGGACCATGGCGAAATAGACGCCGCCCTTGGCGATGGCCTGATCCAGCGTCAGACATTGTTCTTGCGCTTGGCTGGCTCGCTCGACATAGCAGGCCTTGTCCAATCGGTTCAGGCGCAACAGCACGCGGCGAATTTTATCAAGATGGCGTCCTACCTTGAACAGGCAGGCGGTTTGCGTGCCGGAGATCAGGCGTTCCAGCTCTTCCTCGCTGCGGCTGGCGGGAATCAGCAAGACGGCTTCGTCTTGCACGGCCAGCGGCATCAGGGCGGCGGCGGCGGACGCCATGGGTGATGAGATGCCGGGAACCACCTGCACCTCGAAGCGGTCGCCCAGTCGGTCCATCAAGTAAATGAAACTGCCGAACAGCAAAGGATCGCCCTCGCACAGCACGGCGACGTCGCGCCCTTCCTCGAGGTGCTTGGCGATCTCGACGGCGCCCGCGTCATAGGCGGCATTGGCGGAATCGCGATCCAGGCTCATTTCCATGCGAAGTGGTATTTCGACGCGCCCAGTTGGGATCAGGTCGCCCACAATCGAGCGCGCCAATCCTTCGCCTTGCATCGGCGCAGGATAGGCGATGACGAGCGTTTCCTTCAAAAGGCGCGCCGCCTTCAGCGTGATCAGTTCGGGATCGCCCGGACCTACTCCGATTCCGATCAGTCTAGCCACGCTTCACCCCGCAATATTGCGTCACAGGTATGGCGGGTTTCCAAACCTTGAAGGCGCCGACGGATTCCAGATAGTCGATGGACAGGCGAACGAGATCGCCGCCTTGCTGGGCGTGCCAGGCAAAAAGATGGGCTTCGCCTTCCAGCGTCGCCGCATTGGCAACCAGCCGCCCGCCGGGCTTCAGCGCGTCCCAGGCGCTTTGCAGAACGCCGGGAACGGAAACGCCGCCGCCGACGAAGACGGCATCCGGGGCTTCCTTTCGCCCCTTCAGAATGTCGGGCGCAGAACCGGTTGCGATTTCAAGCTGCGCAACACCCAAGGACAGCGCGTTGCGCCCGATGCGCCCGGCGCGCTCGGTGTTCTTCTCGAAGGCGACGGCGGCGCCAGATGGAGCGGCGCGCAGAAATTCGATGGCGATCGATCCGGCCCCGGCGCCGATATCCCACAGCAACTGTCCGGGCAGGGGGGCGAGTTGGGCCAGCGTGGCGGCGCGAATGTGCCGCTTGGTGATCTGGCCGTCATGTTCGAACATGTCGTCGGGCAGGCCGGGCGCTCGCGACGCCAGTCGCGCCCCGGGGCCAGCCACGCACTCGATGGCGATCACGTCAAGGCCAAGGCCCGGCTTGATCCCTTCGACGATTCTTTCCTTGGGGCCGCCCAGATAAGACAGCACGGCGATCCGGCTGTCTTGGAATCCGCAGCGGCGCAAAAGATCGCCGATTTTCAGGGGCGTGAATTCGTCATTGCCCAGGGCCAGAATTTTTTGGCCGGGAGCCAGATGCAGGACCAGATTTTCCAGGGGCCTGCCGTGAACGGTCAGGCAAAGCGTATCTTGCAAGGGCCAGCCCAGGCGGGCGGCGGCCAGGGAAAAGGCGCTGGGCGTCGGCACCACGAACAAACGCTCAGGCCCGAAACGCTTGGCAAGGGTGGCGCCCAATCCGAACCACATAGGATCGCCGCTGGCCAGCACCACCAAATCATGTTCGGCATGCGCTTCAATGGCCGCCACCGTTTCTTCCAGCGTCGTCCATTCGATGCGCTTGGCAGGCCCCTCGGGAATCATGCTCAGATGGCGCCAGCCGCCCACGATGGTCTTGGCGTTTTCGATCAAGGCGCGCGCGGCGGGCTTCAAGCCCACCAATCCGGCCTCGCCGATGCCGACGACGGCGATGCGATCACTCATGCTCCCCCCTCGGGTCCCGATAGCGCATTCAAGGCCGCCGCCGCCATGGGGCTGCCGCCGCGCCGCCCCTTAAGCGTTGCGAAAGGCACGCCCAGATGATGGCGGATCAGCGCGTCTTTCGATTCGGCGGCTCCGATGAAACCCACCGGAAAACCCAGGATCAGGGCGGGGCGAAAACCCAGGCCTACCAGTTCCAGCAGGCGAAACAAGGCGGTGGGCGCATTGCCGATGACGCAGATGGCGCCATTCAGGCGTGGTTTCCAGAAATCGACCGCCGCCGCCGAGCGGGTGGTCTTCATCTGGCCAGCCAGTTCCTTCACGCCATCTTCATACAGGGTGCAGATCACGTCGTTGCCGGAAAGCCTGTTCTTGATGATGCCCGACATCACCATGGCGCAATCGGCGAAAATCGGAGCGCCCTGCGAAAGCGCTGATTTTCCGGCCTGCGCCGCATCGGGCGAAAAGGCGAAATCGGGTGCGATGTCCGGCGAGGCGGTGGCGTGCACGATGCGCAGCAAAATGGGCTGGATGTCTTCGGGAACGCCGCTCAAATCCGTCTCGGCGCGAATCGCCTTGAAGGATTGCCGGTAGATTTCGGCCCCGTCCTTCACATAGTCCATCAGCGCTTGCCGTGATGCGGGTTGAAATGCCCGTGCCCATGGTCGTGCCCATGGTCGTGCCCGTGATGCGGTTCGTGGGCGTGCCCTTTGTGATGGTGGCCATGCTCATGATCGTGGTCGTCATGATCGTGATCGTGGTGACGATGTTCCTCGTCGGTGCCGATGCCGCGCACATGGTGGTGGTGCCCTGCCTGCTGCACGCCCTTGTCCTTTTCGTAGCCGATGATCTGCTCGCGGTATTTGCACAGTTGGCAGTTCATGGCGCCGATGCCCTTGTCGGTTTCGCGGATGCGTTCGATGAAGGCGTCGACGACCAGCGGGTGGTCGTCCAGGTAATGCGCTTTGATGAATTCGATCTGCGGGAACAAGGCCGCCACTTCCGCCGTCTGTTCGTAGATGCGCTTGACCAACACGCCGGTGAACAGGAAATAGGGAAATACCAGATAGCGGCGGAAACCCAGCTTGACGACGCGGTTCAAACAATCATCCACCCTGGGATGGGCGACGCCCGAAAAGGCCACCTCGGTCCAGCCGAATCCCATGCCCTCGCCCAGCATGCGGGCCACCTTGGCGACGTTGGAATTGGCGTCCGAATCGTTGGTGCCGCGCCCGACCACGACCAGACAGGTCTCGTCGCGCGGCACATCGTGATGGGCGTGCTGCTCGGCGGTGTGGATGCGTTCCTGGGCGGCTTTCAGCAAAAGAGGCGTAATCGCCAGTTCGCGACCCATGACGATGGGGGTTTCGGGATGATCCGCCGCGAAGCTGTTAACTTCCCAGGGCAGGTCGTTCTTGACGTGGCCGGCGGCGAACAGCATGCCGGGAATGGCCAGGATGCGCTCGCACCCCTTTTCCAACAGCGATTCAAGGCCTTCGCGGATGATCGGTCGGGCGAACTCTAGATAGCTGCCCGCCACCTCATATTCGGGCAGGCGCGGCGCCAGCTTGGTCACCAGACGCTCGATTTCGTCGATGGCTTCCGGATCGCGGCTGCCATGGCCGCAAATCATGATACCGGTTCTTGCCATATCCGAAGTCCTTTCGCTATTTTACACAAATGTTTTCACTGATCGCTTCCGGTCCCCATGCGGTGGACCCTTTGCTACTCATCCTGGCCGCGCTGGCGTTGGACGCCCTGTTGGGCGACAGCCCGCTTGTCTTTCGCATTCTGCCCCATCCGGTCAAGATTGTCGGCAGTCTTGCCGGGTTTCTCGAGAAAAAACTGAACCGGCCGCGCCGCCATGCCATGGACCGGGCGTTCAGGGGCTTCGTTTTGCTGATGCTGATGGCGGGTCTGGCCCTGGCGGCGGGAATCGGGGTGGAGAAGGTCAAGCAGAGTTTTGCCTATGGCTGGGTGCTGGAACTGGCCCTGGCCTGGATGCTGATCGCCCAGCGGTCCTTGTTCGAGCATGTGCTGGCGGTTGGCCGCGCCTTGAAGGCCAAGGGGTTGGCGGGCGGGCGCGAAGCTGTGTCGCACATCGTGGGCCGCGACGTCAAGCAGCTGGACGAGCATGGGGTGGCGCGCGCCGCCGTGGAATCCTGCGCCGAGAATTTCGGCGACGGGGTGGTGGCGCCGGTTTTCTGGTATGTGCTGCTGGGCGTGCCGGGTCTGTTGCTGTACAAGACTGTCAATACGCTGGACAGCATGATCGGCCACAAGACAGAACGTTACCGCGCCTTCGGCGTCACCTCGGCCAGGCTGGACGATCTGATGAATCTGATCCCAGCCAGGCTTTCCGGGCTGTTGTTCGTGCTGGCCGCCTTTTTCGTGCCCACGGCCAATCCATTCAAATCCTTTTGGGTGATGGTCCGCGACGCCAGGAAACACCGCTCGCCCAACGCCGGCTGGCCGGAAGGGGCGATGGCGGGGGCTTTGGGCTTGTCCTTGTCGGGACCTCGCCACTATCCGGAAGGTCCCAGCAACGAACCTTGGATCGGCAGGGAATTGCGCGCGCGGGCCACCCAGCAAGACATCCGCCGCTCGCTGTACATGTTGGCGGTCGGCTGTTTCCTGAATGCCGTGCTGGTGGGCGGCTTGTGGCTTTTGCTCAAGGGCGGGCAACTGAGCCTGACCTTTCCTTGGCCATTGTAAGCAGCAGGTCCAGATCGAGATGGGCCGCCAGATGGAGGGCCAGCTTGTCGAGCGTGCTTTCGATCAGGACGGAATGATCGAGCGACGAGGACAGATTCAGGAAACGGCGTCTGAAGCCGTTGGCCTGGAACAAGCCATGCAGATAGCAGCCCATGACCAGCCCATCTTTCGAGACCGCGCCGTCGGGACCGTGGGGCAGGTCCAGCATGGGCCTGTCGCCGTCGGGACCATGGCTGCGTCCCATATGGATTTCATAACCGCTGACGATTTCATCATTGATCCGCGCCGTGCCCGTCACTTCGCGGGTGATCTTGTCTGGCGTCATTTCGGTGTCGATCTCAAGCAGGCCAAGGCCTGGCGTTTCGCCCGGCTCGCCCTCAAGCCCCAAGGGGTCGCAAACCTTGCGGCCCAGCATCTGATAGCCGCCGCACAGGCCCAGCACGGGTTTTTGGCGGCGCAAATGCGCCTTGATGTCGATATCCCAGCCCTGGTCGAACAGGAATGCCAGATCGGCCCTGGTGGCCTTCGAGCCGCCCAGCAAAATCCAGTCGGCGCTGGCCGGGATCGGTCCTCCTGGTTCGACGAAAATCAGCGAAACCTCCGGCTCGGCCAGCAGGGGATCGAAATCGTCGAAATTGGATAAGCGGGGCAGTTTGGGCACCGCGATCACGATCTTGCCTTTTTGGTCTTTGCCGCCCAATTGATCCAGCCCCATGGCGTCCTCGGCGGGCAGGAATTTGGCCTGGGCAAACCAGGGGATCAGGCCCAGGGCTGGCCAGCCCGTCCGCTTGGCGATCTCGGCCATGCCGCTTTCGAACAATCTGGCGTCGCCCCTGAACTTGTTGATCATGAAGCCTTTGACCAGAGCGCGCTCGGCATCGGACAGCAAGGCGTGCGTGCCCACGATCTGGGCGATCACGCCGCCCCGGTCGATATCGCCCGCCAGCAGCACCGGCACATTGGCGGCCAGGGCGAATCCCATATTGGCGATGTCGGCTTGGCGCAGATTGATTTCGGCGGCACTGCCCGCCCCTTCCACCAGCACAAGGTCGGCCTGACGGCTCAACAGGTCGAAACTGTCCAGCACGCGGGGCAGCAGCTTGGGTTTCAGATCTTGATAATCCAAGGCCCCCGCATTGCCGATCACTTGCCCTTGCACCACCACCTGAGCGCCCACCTCGGTCTGCGGCTTCAGCAGCACGGGGTTCATGTGTTTCGAAGGCGCTACCCCCGCCGCCCTGGCTTGCAGGGCCTGCGCCCTGCCGATCTCGCCGCCATCGGAGGTGACGGCGGCGTTGTTCGACATGTTCTGCGGCTTGAAGGGCCGCACCCTAAGACCCCGATTGGCGAAAGCCCGGCACAACCCCGCCACCAGCAGCGACTTGCCGGTATCCGATCCGGTGCCTTGAATCATCAGGGCGGGGGTGGCGTTGGCCCGGCTCATCAGAATTCGATGCCCGCCTGGGCCGCAACGCCTTGTTTGAACGGGTGCTTGACCAGCGTCATCTCGGTGACCAGATCGGCCATCTCGATCAGTTCGGGGGGTGCTCCGCGCCCCGTGATCACCACATGTTGCATGGGCGGGCGTTCGGCCAGGGCAGCCAGCACCTCCGCTACCGGCAAGGTGGCGTCGCGCAGCAGGATATTCAATTCGTCTAAAATAATCATACCGTAGTTTGAACTGGTTAGGTGCCGTTTGGCAACCGCCCAGGCGCTGGTCGCGGCTAACATATCCTTCTCGCGGTCCTGGGTTTCCCAGGTGAAACCCTCGCCCAGAGCCTGGATTTCAAGCTGGGGGGCGAAGCCCTTCAGGATGCGCCGCTCGGCCGTCTCGCGCTTGCCCTTGACGAATTGAATGATCGACACCCGCATGCCGTGGCCCAACGCCCGGATCGCCATGCCCAAGGCCGCCGTGGTCTTGCCCTTGCCGGGTCCGGTATGAACGATGATCAGGCCTTTTTGCTCGGTCTTCTTTTCCATCATCTTGTCGCGGGCCGCCTTCTTGCGGGCCATACGCTCGTGATGGGAAAGGGGGGCTGCGTCGGGTTCGGTCATGCGAGGCTCCTGAGGCGGGGGAGCAGTTTACAGCCAAGCTCCTGACCTGTCGCCCCCAAGCGCCCTTTCTTTCGGTCGAAACCGGACTTATGCTGCCCGCATGGGTGGTTGCGCATGCAGGGGAGATGATGGGCAGGGATCAGGTTAGGGAAATTGCAAGGGTCTGTTACAGCGCTTCAGATGAAATTGTTGGAATCATTGAATTTCTTGAAGCCGGAAATACAGTTGAGGTTTCCGAGGCCCTAATGGGGGGATCCGCTCATGTAGCCAAAGTTATTCGAAAAGCAATGATGTCACGTCTCGTCATGTCTCTTATGCGGATGCACGACAAAGATGGCAGAGATCGTGAGGGATTGAGAAAGGCTTTTGATCTATTGGGCAACGAAGGGACATTCCAAGCTTTGGCAGTAATTGGGGATAAAGCGCGCCTACAAAAAGCTATTGAAAGGTGGAACTTACTTTCAACAGACCCGAGGGTCGAGGCAATCCGTAATACAAGGGATTTTGAAATAGCCCACCACATCCCCTTAAAAAAAAGCAGCCCCCGTCCTCGAATGATGGATTTATTTTGTATCGCAGAGCAGACGTTGACGATGGTTGAAGATTTGGCGGCAGGAGTTGGCATCAATAGTGTCTCGTTCGAGACGTGTAGGGGAGTTTGGGCGTCCAAAGTTGAGGATTACTGGAGCAGTTTGATAAGGTCGCAACCCAGCTTCACGCCACCTTCGAAGGATGCACCCGCTTCTTGATGTCCGCCCCCTTGTCGCGCTCGACGACGGCGATGTCGTACTGGGCCTGTAAATCCAGCCAGAAATGCGGGGCTTGGCTGAAATAGCGGCCCAGGCGCACGGCGGTGTCGGCGCTGATTGAGCGCCGAGCGTTCAAGATGTCAGTGATACGCCCCGACGGCACACCCAAGGCCAGCGCCAGCCGATTGGCCGATAGGTCGCGGGCGGTCAGTTCGCGTTTCAAAAGACGTCCGGGATGAGCGATCGGCGGCATGGTCGTTATCCTTTGTGATAGTCGACGATTTCAACTTCATGGGCATCACCGTCCTTGAATTCGAAGCAGATGCGCCACGGTCCATTGACGGTCATCGCCCATTGGCTTTTGCGATCCCCCTTCAACTTATGAAGACCAACGCTTGCCAACGGGCTTAAGTCCTTCAGCGACTTGGCTACATTCAGGGCCAACAACAAATCGATGGCGGCTTCCTGGTCCAGGCCACGGAATTTGGATGAATGGCCTTCATCCCACAATTTGCGGCTGGGCTGGTTGCGCCATGATCGTATCATGGCAATAACATACTACGCCAAACGGTGAAGCGCAACTAGCCCCGATCCAACATCTCCCCTACATCATTGGCGAAGGGGTGCCACAGTTCGCGGTCGATGGCTTCTTGGAAGCGGGCCTGCATTTCCGAAAGCGCCGCCGGATTATGTTCGGCGATGAAATCGCGCACGGCGTCATCTCGGATATAGGCGTCGAACAGCGCGTCGAAATGATGGTCGCTCACACACCGCGCGGTGGCGGCGAAGGCGAACAGGTAGTCGACCGTCGCCGCCATTTCGAAAGCACCCTTATAGCCGTGGCGCATGACGCCCTTGATCCATTTTGGATTGACCGCGCGACCGCGCACCACGCGGGCGAGTTCCTCTTGCAGCGTGCGGATGCGGGGCGTTTCCGGGCGCGAATGGTCGGGATGATAGATGGCGGGCTGGACGCCGCTTAGGTTGCGCACCGTCGCCGCCAAGCCGCCTTCGAATTGGTAGTAATCGTCCGAATCCAACAGATCATGTTCGCGATTGTCTTGGTTCTGGATCACGGCCTCGACCTTGGAAAGCCGGTTTTCGAACAAGTCGCGGGCGGCCTCGCCCTCGGCCCCGCCGCCATAGGCATAGCCGCCCCAGGCCAGATAGGCGTTGGCCAGATCGCCATCGCCCTGCCAGCCTTTCTCGTCGATCAGGGCTTGCAGGCCTGCCCCATAGGCCCCTGGCTTCGATCCGAAGACGCGGCTGGCGGCCCGGCGCATCGAGCTTTCCTGATCCCATCCATTGCCCTGCAATATCGCGGCTTCGGATTTCGTGCTCGCCGCCAGCGGGTTCATCGTTTCGGGTTCGTCAAGAGCCGCCACGGCGCGCACCGCGCTGTCGACCAGATCGATCAGGCCGGGGAAAGCGTCGCGAAAGAAACCCGAGACGCGCAAGGTAACGTCGATGCGTGGCCGGTCCAAAACCGACAGCGGCAGAATCTCGAACCCCGAAACGCGGCCCGATCCGGCATCCCAACAAGGCCGCACCCCCATCAGCGCCAGGGCCTGGGCCACATCGTCGCCGCCGGTGCGCATGCAACTGGTTCCCCAGGCCGACAGCGCCATCGCCTTGGGCCAGTCGCCATGATCTTGCAGATGGCGCTCGATCAGCAGGCTTGCCGATTTCCAGCCCAGATGCCATGCGGCGGGTGTGGGCAAGGAGCGCGTATCGACCGAGTGGAAATTGCGCCCGGTGGGCAAAACGTCGGGCCGCCCGCGCGTAGGAGCGCCCGATGGGCCGGGGGGTACGAAGCCCCCCCGCAGGCCATGCAGCAGGTTCTTGATCTCTTGGCGTCCGCAGACGTCCAGCGCCGGTCCCAGCGCCGTTTCGATTTCGCAAAGAACAGTCTGCGTATGTGTCCAGGCGGCATCGCAAACAAGTTCGCCGCCAATCAACTGGCGGGCCAAAGCCTCCAACCGCTCTACCGCATCGCCCGCCGTGCGCCAAGCCTGGGGCAGAAGATCGGCCAGAATGGCGGGTTTGGGGCCGGTCCAATCATCGGCGAAGGCGCAGTCCAACGGGTCGAAGCCCAGACCCAGATCGTCCGACAGGGTGCGCAGGATCGACGCCTTGCCCAGCCTGGGGGTGCGCGCCAGCGAGACCAGAAGATCGGTGCGCTGATCGCCCTGGGGCGACTGGCCGAAAATGTGCAGCCCATCGCGGATTTGCAGTTCCTTGATGTCGCACAGATGGGCATCCAGTTTTTTCAGCGCCACATCGGTGGGATCGTCTGTTTTGATTCCGCAATCATCGTCCAGCCCCAGCCGTCTGGCGTGCGAAAGGATATCGGTCGCCAGCACGGGCAGGCGACGGGGATCAAGGCCCGCCGCTTCGGCATATTCATCGACCAGTTGCTCAAGCTCTTGCAGCGTGCCGTAGCTTTCGGCGCGGGTCAGCGGCGGGGTCAGGTGATCGATGATCACGGCATGGCTGCGGCGCTTGGCCTGCGTGCCCTCGCCGGGATCGTTGACGATGAAGGGATAGAAATGCGCAACCGGCCCCAAGATGGCCTGCGGAAAACAGGCGGGCGAGAGGGCCAGCGCCTTGCCGGGCAGCCATTCCAGATTGCCGTGCTTGCCCAGATGGATCACCGCATGGGCCTTGAAATTGTCGCGCAGCCAGGCATAGAAGGCCAGATAGCCATGCGGCGGAGCAAGATCGGGCGAATGATAGCTGCTGGCAGGGTCGATATTGTATCCCCTGGCCGGTTGCACGCCGATGGCGACATGGCCCAGCCAATGGATGCTTAGGACGAAACCGCCGCAACTTAGCTCGCTCGGCTTGAAAAACGGATCGGCTTCGGGCGACCCCCATCTGGAAAGAACGGCGTCCTGCACGGCTTGGGGCAGTGTATGGAAGAAGGACAGATAATCGGGCAGGGGCAAGATTTCTCCGCCCTGTCTTGGCTTGTTCAAATCGTTGGTGGGACCGGCCAGCAGAAGCCGCATCAAGGATTGCGGGTCTTGCGGGGCGTCGCCAACGTCATAACCGGCGCCCCGCATCGCCTTTAGCACTTCGCAGGCCGAGGCGGGCGTATCCAGCCCCACGCCATTGCCAAGCCGTCCGTCGCGGTTGGGGTAGTTGGCCAGCACGATGGCGATGCGCTGATCGGCGGGCAAGGTCTTCCTTAAGCGCACCCAGCCTTGGGCCAGATCGGCGGCGTGCGAAATGCCATCTGCATGCGGCACATGGCGCACCATGTCGCATTGGGTGGCGGCATCGCGGGGCGACATGTCCTTGAAGGAAATGGCGCCTGCCAGAATGCGCCCGTCGATTTCGGGCAGGGCGACGCTCATGGCGATGTCGCGGGCGGGCAGACCCCTCGTTCCATTCCGCCAGTCGGCATGGCTGGACGAGGCCAGGACGGTTTGCAAGATGGGAACGTCGCAAGCCGCCAGGGGGTCGCTTCCCGCCTCGCCCAAGGCGAAACCGGTGGCGTTCAAGATGACGGCGGGCGGATATTGGTTCAGGAGCGATTCGATCAAACCGGCGGCCAGCGAGTCTTTCAGGCTGGTGGCGAAGATCGGCAGGGGATCAAAACCTCGTCGTTGCAGGGCGCTGACCAGGGCGGCGATGGGCGCCGTATCGCCGCTTTGCGACAGCGCCCGATAGAACAAGATGGCCGCCTTGGGCGCGTCCGGCGTCCAATGGCTTGCCAACGCATCGGGCGTCGTTTCGCCGAGTCCTGGCCACCAGCAGCCCGCGGGCGACAAGGGCTTCGGTTCCAGCCAGTCGGTTTGGCGGCCCATCAGCGATGCGGCGTAAAGCAGGCATTGGCGCGCATTGGCTTGGCCGCCCTGGGCCAGATAATCGTGCAGCCGGGACAAGACGTCGGGCGGCAAGGTTGAAAAGGCCGCCAGTTCCTCATCGGGCTTGGCGTCGCCCGCCAGCAGGGCCAGTTTGATGTTGTGCCGTTTAGCCAGGGCCGACAATTGTTCGACCCCATAGGGCCAATAGGCATGTCCGCCCAGCAGGCGCGCCACGATCAGCTTGGCGTGTTTAAGAACGTTCTCGGCATATAGATCGACCGACATTGGATGAGCTAGGCGCGAGATGTTGGCCAGCCGCAGGTCGGGCACATCGACGCCCAGGCCTGCCTTGGCCTCGGCCAGCAGGGCCAGTTCGGCATCGGCCATCGACAGCGCCACCAGCGGGGCTGGCGTCTGTTCCAGATCGACGGCCTGACTGCCGTCGTCGATCAGCCCGGCCTCGGCGGCGAGAAGATGCATCGATCAATCCAACAGGGCTGCCGTGATGGCGGCGTTATCCAGCCCCTTCTGACCGATCACCACCAGACGGCTGGCGCGCTGCTCGGTCTCGTTCCAGGGGCGGTCGAAATAGCGTTCGATGCGCATGCCAACGCCCTGCAGGGCCAAGCGCATCGGCTTGCCCGGCACGTCCAGAAAACCCTTCACGCGCAAGATGTCGTGCGTTGCGATGACCGATTTCAGTTTCGCTTCCCAATCGTCCAAATTGGCGATGGCGCCCAGTTCAAGGATGAAACTTTCGAAATCCTCGTGATCATGTTCGCCCATGGCGTCGTGCAGCGAAGGCCGGGCCTCCAGATCGTCTTCGGCCGCCGCCGACAGGCCCAACAAGATTTCAGGGGCGATATTGCCCTGATGGGTGGCGACCAGCTTGACGCCTTGGCGCAGGCGCGCCTTCAAGTCGCTGGTCAGGGCGGCAAGCGTTTGTGCGTCCATCAAGTCGGTCTTGTTCAGCAATACAAGGTCCGAACAGGCCAACTGGTCGGAGAACACTTCGTCGAGCGGGTTTTCGTGATCGGGCCTGGCCATTTCCTCGGGCGAGGAGGCGAAGCGGCCAGCCGCCACGGCGGGGCCATCGACCACCGTCACCACGCCGTCCACCGTGGCTTTCGTTTTGATGCCGGGCCAGCCGAAGGCCTTGACCAGCGGTTTGGGCAACGCCAGTCCTGATGTTTCGACCAGGATATGTTCGGGCGGCTGGGCACACTCGATTAGCTTGGTCATGGCGGGCAGGAAATCGTCGGCCACCGTGCAGCACAGGCACCCATTGGCCAGTTCCACGATATCGTCTTCTTGGCAGGCGGCGTCGTTGCAGGCCAGCAGCAATTCGCGATCCACGCCGACGTCGCCGAATTCGTTGACCACCAGGGCGATGCGCCGTCCTTGGGCGTTGCTCATCAGATGGCGGACCAGGGTGGTCTTGCCAGCCCCCAGAAAGCCGGTGATCACGGTAACGGGAATTTTTCTCATAGGCTTCCTTTCAAGACCATCGGCAGACCGGCGGCGATGAAGACCACGCGGTCGGCGATGGTGGCCACTTTCTGATTGACGATGCCCGCCTGATCGCGAAAAGCGCGGGCCAGGGCGTTGTCGGGCACGATGCCCAACCCCACCTCGTTCGACACCAAAA
Source organism: Alphaproteobacteria bacterium (assembly GCA_015231795.1). Taxonomy (NCBI): domain Bacteria; kingdom Pseudomonadati; phylum Pseudomonadota; class Alphaproteobacteria; species Alphaproteobacteria bacterium. Next base: position 23,626 of record JADGAX010000010.1, read on the forward strand.
CCGCATCTTGCGAGTGCGCCTGCAGAGCAACGGCGACTTCCTCAACCTCAAGGCTTGCGTCGCGCCCGGCCAGCAACAGATTGCTGGTCCATAAGGTCAGGCAATCGACCAAGGCGGGCTGGTCATGCGAGCCAAGCGCACCCGCCAGATCGAGGGGCGCTTCCAGCGTCGTCCAGCCAGCGCCCCGCCTGTTTTTGTGCAACTCGATGCGGGCCTGCATTTCCGCGTCCAAAATGTCAGCGGTGGCGATATAAAGACCGCCCTTGGGAAACAGCGATTCCGCGAAGGCGCTTTTTCCGGAACGCGCGCCGCCCAGCACCAGGGTGATCATGGGAACAACCGTTCATTGACGCAGCCGATCCGCCAGCCGTGCGCCGTTCTGTCCAGACGGGTGAGGGAAAGATTCTCGATTTCGAAGGCCTGCGCCTTCAATGGATCGAGCGACAGGGCATGGGCCAGGGCGGCGCGGATGGTGCCGCCATGCAGCACCGCCACGATGTCGCCGTTTCCGATTTCGTCGCTCAAACGTTCAAGCGCCAGCGCCGTGCGTTCGATCTGCTGGACGAAGGATTCGCCGCCGGGCGGCGCGTTGCGAGCGAAGTCGGACCAGAAGGCGCGCCCCTCGGGGCCAGCGATCTCGTCCCAGCTTTTGCCCTGCCAGACGCCGAAATTCTGCTCGGCCAGTTCGGCTTCGATATGCGTGGGCGCATAGCCCAGCGCCTTTGCCGTCTGGCTGGTGCGTTTCAGATGCGACGCCACCACGGCCTTGGGCTTGGCGGGAAGGAGCGGTCTGGGCGAAACGGACGTCACGTCGGCATCGACGTCGTTCCAGCCGTTGATATGGCCCTTGGCGCCGGGAACCGGCGCGTGGCGGACAATCCACCAGCAGCAGGCGGCCTTCATGACAGCCCCGCGAACAATACGGCGATCTCGACGACCTGGATCACGGCCCCCAACACGTCGCCGGTATAGCCGCCGATCTGGCGCTTGGCCCACAGCAGCATCAATCCGCCTGCCAGGGCCGCATAGGCCACGGCCGCCAGGGCGGAACCGCCCAGGGCGATGAAGGCCACAAGGAGGCCGGTGCTTAGAACCCAAAGGCCGACCGCGCCATCGGGCGTGCCTGACGTCGCCCCCAACCCTTCGGGCTTGGCCGGGGTCGATGCCGACATGATCAAGGGCGACGAGGCCCTGGAGATCGCCCCGGCGGCGATCAGCATCCAGCAACCCTGAGAGGCGGGCACGGCGGCCAGCAGGCTTGCTCGCAGGCCGACCGAGAATATCAGGGCCAAACCACCGAAGGCGCCCAGGCGGCTGTCCTTCATGATTGCCAGCTTTTTGTCTTTGTCGCCCATGGCGCCAAAACCGTCGGCGCAATCGGCCAGCCCGTCTTCGTGCAAGCCGCCGGTCAGCAGGATCATCGCCAGCACCGCGCACAATCCGGCGGCAATGGGCGGCAATTCCATTTGCTCGGCCAGCAGCAGCGCCAAGCCCCCGATCAAGCCGATGAAGGCCCCCGCCAGGGGAAAGGCGCGCATGGCCTGGGCCAGCGGAACCATTTCCTCATCTTGCGCCGCGCGCAGCGGCAGCCGGGTCAGGAACAAAAGCGCCAGACGAATGTCGCGTAAAAAGTCGTTCAAGATAAACCTGATCTAGGTCATGGACAGGACGGGCAAGGTTATAGGAGAGTCTGCCCCCCGCCAACCGTTCATCAAGAAGGGTCTTTCATGTCCGTCCGCCTCCCCGCCTCTATGGCAGATGTTCTTGAAATGTTGGGCGAATTGCCGGGGCCGGGGCTTGGGGCGTTGGCCAAAGCCAATGAGAGGGAACCACAACTGACCAAGCCGCCCGGCGCCTTGGGCAGGCTTGAGGAAATTTCCGCCTGGATGTGCGCTTGGCAAGACAACCATCCGCCCCGTCTGGAACGGCCCCGTTGCGTCGTTTTTGCGGGCAATCACGGCGTTGCCGCCAGGGGCGTCTCGGCCTTTCCGCCCGAGGTCACGGCCCAGATGGTGGCCAATTTTCAGCATGGCGGGGCTGCGATCAATCAATTGTGCTGGGCTTCTGGCGCCGAATTGACGGTAACAGCGCTCGATCTTGAGCGCCCGACAGCGGATTTCACCAAAGAAGCCGCGATGAGCGAGTGCGACTTCATCGACGCATTCTGTAAGGGCATGGCGTCGGTCAAGCCGGGCACCGATTTGCTGGCCATCGGCGAAATGGGCATCGCCAATACTTCGGCGGCGGCGGCGGTGGCGCATGCCTTGTTCGGGGGAGAAGCCCAGAATTGGACGGGACCGGGCACCGGCGTTCAGGGCCAAGCCCTTGATCGTAAGGCCCAGGTGGTCGGCGAGGCGGTGGCCTTCCACAAACCCGGAATTCTCAACCCCATCGACGCCTTGCGCCGCTTGGGCGGGCGCGAACTGGCGGCCATGGCGGGAGCGGTGCTGGCGGCGCGTTTCATGCGCGTGCCGGTGTTGTTGGACGGCTATGTTTGCACGGCGGCGGCGGCACCCTTGCATCTCGTTCATCCAATGGCGCTTGATCACTGCCTGGTGGCGCACGCTTCGGCGGAACCGGCGCACCGAGCGCTTTGCTCGAAACTGGGCAAGACGCCCTTGCTTGATCTGGGTCTGCGCTTGGGCGAAGCGTCGGGGGCGGCGCTGGCCATCGGCATCGTCAAAGGGGCGGTGGCCTGCCATACCGGCATGGCCACCTTCGCCGAGGCGATGGTCAGCGGGAAGGGCTAATCAGAGTAATATTGATTAGTATTTTGAACTATTAGAGGTCGAGCGCTCAATTGAAAGAGCCTGCTTGCGCATCGAATAGGTGGTTCCAGCCCGCCATATGCTGTAGCATCAAGGCAGCAATTCAGGCATGCATCTGGATTTCATTCCTGGGAGAGCGTATTGGGCAGTTTCGTCTGGTCGAGCGATTTGCTTGTCGGGCATGAGAGAATCGACCTGGATCATCGGCAACTGGTTGATTTGTCCAGCGAGGTCGAGGACCTGATCGCCACAGGCGGCGACATTGAAACGCTTCGCCACAAATTGTCGGAGCTTTATACGCGGCTTGCCGCGCATTGTTCCTTTGAAGAGGAATTGATGCGAACGCTGCCGCATGAACCTTTTGGCGCGCGCGTCAACGACCATATCGCCCGTCATGCGGTCATGCTTGATACAGCCAGGGAATTGCTGGAAAAGGCCAACCGCCATCTGGCGGGCCAGCCGTCTCAGATGGAACCCGACAGTAAGCAGGTCATTGCCTTGATGAAAACGCTGATCCAGGAGGATCGCGAACTGGTCGGCATTCTGGCGGGCAGGAAGCGCCAGGCCAACGCAGGTTTGCTTGCCGCAGGGAAGATGGCGCGTCCGGTGACGGTCGGCATGTATCTTACATTCATTCTGGTCTCTGTTCTGCTGCTGTTGCTGGCCATGCTGGGCCTCACTTACTACGAAACCACCGAGCGGGTGGAAGGCGAGACCAGGAATGCCGCCCGCGCCGTTCTGGGCAGCATCGCCAATGATGTGGCGGGAACCTTGAACGACAATCGCGACGCCATGGAGCGTATCGCCAACCGGCCTCTGATCCGCACGCCAACGCAGGAGAAATGCGACGGCATCTTGTGGGAATTCAGGGAAATCTTTCCGCGTTTCGCCAATGCCACGACCATCGAGTTGGACGGCACGGCGCTTTGCTCCGCCGTGCCGCAGCCGGGCGGCAAGCCGGTCAATGTCGGCAAGGCAGAATGGTTCCAGCGCGCCCAGGCGGAAAAAACCTTTGTGGTCGGCAAGCCCTTTCTTGGCCCCATTACCGGGCGCTGGGTTTCGGTGTTGATTCTTCCGGTTTACGACGATCAAGGCGTTCATTTGCGCTATTTGGGTTTCCCGCTCGATCTTGCCGCCCTGGTTCCAAGACTTGGCGACATGCCCTTGCATGAAGACAGCGTGGCGGGCATTGCGACCCAGGATGGAACGATCGTCTGGCGAAGCAAGGACGCAGACAATTGGGTGGGCAAAAGCCTGAAGGACAGAACGGCGTTCTCGAACTTTGTCGAGATGGGGATCGGCGAGACGACGACAAGCGGGGTCGACGATGTCGAGCGCACCTATTTCTTCGAACGGATCGAGGCGAGCGGTTGGGTGGCCTGGATTGGCGTTCCTACCGACACGCCGCGCACGATTTTGTTGAAGGTGCTTCCACCGGTTGCCCTGCTTGGCCTTTTTGGCTTGAGCTTGGTGTCGGTCATTTCGTTTTTGCTGACAAGGCGGATCGTCGGGCCGATGCGTGAACTGGCCGAAACAGCCCGCGCCATTCAGAATGGCAAGTTGGATGCCCGCGCCCGCCTTGACGGCCCGCGCGAGGTGGTCGAAGTGGCGCGTGAAATCAACGCCATGATCGACCTGCGCGAACGCCAAACCGACGAGTTGATGCGGTCCAACGTGGAATTGGAGCGCTTCGCCTATGTCGCTTCGCACGATCTTCAAGAGCCGGTGCGAACCGTCGTGGCCTATTCACAGCTTCTTGAGCGCAAGAACGCAGACCGTCTTGACGACGATGGAAAGGAATATCTTGGCTTCATCGTCGGCGGTGCCAAGCGGATGGGGGAGTTGGTCAGGGACCTGTTGAGCTATTCCAGAATCTCAGGCGCTGGCCGCAAGTTCGCCGCAGTCGATCTTGCCGCCTTGGCCACGGACGCCGTGGAAAGCCTGCGGGAAATGACGGAGCAAAGCGGAGCTTCTGTCGAGGTGGATAGCGCTTGCCTGCCAACGGTGCTGGGCGACGCGATGCAGTTGACGGAATTGCTGCAAAATCTTGTGATCAACGCCATCCGTTTTTGCAAGCCGGGCATTCCTCCCCGGATTCGCATAACCGCCACGGCGAACGAAAGCCACGCCACCATTTGCGTCTCGGACAACGGCATCGGAATCGAAAGACAGTATTGGGACCACATCTTCCTTGTCTTCAAGCGGTTGCATGGCGCTTCTTATCCGGGAACCGGGATCGGTCTGGCCATCTGCAAACGGATCGTCGAAGGGCATGGCGGGCGGATTTGGGTGGCGTCGAAGCCGGGAGAGGGCAGTTCGTTCTTCTTTACCTTGCCCTTGGCCTGAGAAGGTCGGGCTTACTCCCCCACATTCAGCAACAGTCCTTTTTTGCGCGCCACCTGAAAGACAAACAAGAACAGGCTGGCGGCCGCGACGGCGTAAAGCGCGTTCAGGCCCAGGGCGGACAAAAAGTGGCCTTGGTCGAAACGCCCCTCCAGCATCGCGATGCGCAAACCTTCGAAGACATGGGTCGATGGAAGCGCCCAGGACACGGGCTGGAGCCAGACGGGCAGGACGGAGACCGGATAATAGATGCAGGAAATGGGGGCCAGGGCGAAGATCAGCACCCAGGCTAGGCTTTCCGCCCCCAGCCCGAAGCGCAGCACAAGCGAAGAGACGGCCAGCCCCATCACGGCGCCGAAGAAGAGAAGGTTGGCGTAAAAGGCCAGAAGCGGCCAGCCCAGCTTGAAGATGGAGAAGTCGAACATTGGAATAGCCAGCAAGGCGGCGGGCAGAATTCCGACCGTGGTGCGCAGCAGACTCATGATCAGCATGGCGGCCACCAATTCGATGGGGCGCAGCGGGCTTACGAACAACTGCCCCAGATTGCGCGACCACATTTCTTCCAGAAAGGCGAGCGCCACTCCCAGATTGCCGCGAAACAGCACGTCCCACAACAGCACGGCGCCGATGAAAACGCCGCTTGCCTGCGCCACCCAATTTGAATTTCCGGCCAGGAATTGGCTGGTCAGTCCCCAGACCAGCATATTGATGGTGGGCCAATAGGCCATTTCCAAGATGCGCGGCCAAGACCCCCGGAACAGATAGTAATGGCGCAACACCAATGCGCCGATGCGCATGCGGGGGGTCGATCTCATGCACTTGTCTCCGGGCTGCGCATGACGTGCAGGAACACTTCCTCCAGATTGGACCGCCCAAAACGCTCGACCAGATCCTGCGGCGTTCCATGCTCCACCACGCGTCCCTGCTTCATGATCAGGGCCGAATCGGCCAGCCGTTCAACCTCGGCCATGTTGTGCGAAGCGATCAACAGGGCGGCGCCGCTTTTCGCCCGCCAGTCTTCCAGCCTTGTGCGCACCCAATCGGCGGTGTCGGGATCGAGCGAGGCCGTCGGTTCGTCCAAAAGCAGCAGTTCGGGATCGTTGAGCAGCGCCTTGGCCAGCGCCACGCGCGTCCGCTGTCCCGACGACAAGCGGCCCGTCGGCTTGTCCAGATGTTCGGCGACGCCGAAATCTTCGGCCAACTGCTCGACCCGCTGGCGGGGATGATGAAGACCGAACAGCATGGCGTAGACGGACAGATTCTCGCGCACGGTCAGTCGATGGGGAAGGTCCACATAGGGCGAGGAGAAATTGATGCGGTCCAGCACCCGGAAACGATGGGCCACCATATCCTCGCCCAGCACGCTGATTGTGCCCTCGTCGGGCACCAGCAGGCCCAGAAGCATGGACAGGGTGGTCGTTTTGCCAGCGCCGTTGCCGCCCAACAGGGCCACGCAGCCACCCCTGGGCACCGTGAAGGAAATATGGTCAACGGCATGGGTGGGGCCGAAACTTTTTGCCAAATTCTCGACGTGAACCGCAGAAGAGGAAGCCGACACTTAGCGCCGCCCCAGCCGTTTGGCTCGCAACCCCTGCTGGGTGATGTCGTACAGGCGCTGATCGACATAGCGGCCCTGGAAAAGGGTCAGGCCAAGCGACTGGCCGATCTGGATGGCCTCGACGGTGTCGCAGCGGCACATGATGATGCGCCCCGGACTGCGCTCGATAACCAACTGGGACAGCTTCTCGCGCTCGGCCTCGTTGGCGACGATCTCGGGCAGGTCGGGCGACCAGACCAGCTTGATCAGGTCGGCCCCCAGCTTGGCGCGGTCGATGAAGCGCATGGCCTGATGCGTCAGTCCGTCGATGCAGATGCGATAGCCGCGTTCATGCACGAAGTCACGGGCGAACATGAAGGCGGAAAGATCGTAGAAAATGTCGGTCTTTTGCAACTCGATGACGATGGTGCCGCGCGACGCCGAGCGCACATTGTCGTCGAATTTCAAGAACTCCTGCGACATGAGCGTGGAAACGTTCAGATTGACCGAGAAATCCTGGGTCAAGGAGCGGTCGTCGTTCTTGGACAGAAGCGACAGAACGCGCCGATCCAGCGTTTCGGTCAGATGCTGAAACAGCCATGGGCTTGAGGTGAAGTTGGCGTTGGGTATCAAGGTTTGGCGCAAGTCGGCGATCGAAACGAACAATTCGGTCGAGACGTGCTGGGGAGCCGCCTTGCCCACGATGGCGCAGACCGACTGGCGGCGCACCAGATTGGACAGGTCGGCCTGGCTGAGCGCGTCCTCGATCTTGCCCAGAAGTTCGGGCGTCAGCGGAGTGCCGCCTTGACGCGCCTGGGGGGCGGCGAATTGCTGATTGGCGGATTCGGCGACCTTGCGCTTCTTTTCCTCCTCCTCGGCCATGATTTGGGCTTCGGTCAGGAGTTGTTCATAGTCGCGCGCGATCTCGTACTTGGCGCAGAATTGTTCGCGGACGCCGGGAATGTCGTCGAGCAGCAGCGAATCGTCGGCGAACATGAAGCGCAGGCGGGCGATTACCGCCTGAACGTCGTCGTCGGCCTCCGTCTTGAAAACGAAGATCAGGTCACCATTGGCCAGCGAGAACAACTGGCCGTCGCCGCGTTTCACCATGACTTCGAAACTGGAAGCGGCGGCGCGGATATGCTGCGTGCGCCGGTTCTGGGCTTCCAGCTTGGACAGATAGATGCGGACGGCGCGCCGACCCTTCTTGAAGTTCTCAAGCCGGAACAGATAATCGACCAGCAGGCTTTCCTGGCTGGCCTGGGCGCGCTTGGCGGAATCGAGAATGGGCAGCGCCATCGCCTATTTCCTCATCGTGCGAATGTCGGGCTGATGATCGACCATCAGCGGGTTCGGACATTCCGACCGGATGCGTCCCGAAACGACGCCCCGGCGCTGCGTGCACTGGGCCAGCGTGCAGCCGCCGCTTTTCTCGCATTTTTCCATCGTGACGGCGGCCATCATGGAATCGAGGAAACGTCCCTGGAACATGGTGATGTTTTGCCCCAAGCCCCAGAGAATGGATTTTTCATTGTCGCAACGCGCCAGCACGACGCGCCCCAGCCCCATCGCTTCCAGCCAATTTCGGCTGCTTTTCGCTGAAAGGTTCTCGATCAGGGCCGGCAGTTCCGGGGTCCAAACCATTTTGATCAGGTCGGCGCCGAACAGGGCGGGATCGATCACGCCCAGGCTCAAATGCGACAGGCTGTCGATCAGAATGCGGTGGTTTTTGGCATGCAGCATGTCGCGCGCCCTGAAATAGGCCGCGAAATCATTGAAAACATCGACAGGCATCACTTCGACGACGATGCCGATGCGCCCCTGGCACCAATCCAGGAAAGCGGCGAAGGCGGGTGTCGACAGGCTGGTCAGGTTGAGGTTGAGGCTGAGCGTCTTGGGCACGCAGGCCTGGGGCAGGCGCTTGACGGAATCCATGACGCGAAGATCGAGCATCTGGCATAGATGGTCGAACAGCCAGCGGCTGCCTGCAAAGCGAGTGTCGGTGGTCACGGCACGCTCAAGATCGTTCATGGAAACGAAGAATTCCTGAAACGCCAGGGTGCCGCGTCCCTTTTCGGTGAAGCCGATCACCGATTGGCGGCGCAGGAAAGGGCTGATGTCGATCGTCGAGACCGCCTTCAAGGCGGCGGAGAGCGTACGGGGCGTCAGGAAGTCGCCGCTGGGCGGCTTGACGCGCGTCTTGTTCTCTTCGGCCCAAACCACCATCTGGCGGCAAAGCTCGAAGAAATCTGGATAGCCATAGGTCAGCTCATACCATTGGTAGAATTTGCTTTCACCGCCATATTCGTAAAAGGTCAGGGGATCGTTCTTGAACAACGATTTCAGCTTGTCGATGACCTCTTCGATGTCGGCTTGGCGCATATCCTTGCCCAGGACGACGATGTCTTGATTTGAAAGCACGAAAATCTGCGAGCGAAAGCTGCTGACCAAGTTGTCGAACATGCGCAGCGCGATGCGCATCTTGGGTTCGCTGCGGTTGGCGGGCAGCAGGCGCGACAGATAGACCTGTACGGCCAACCAGTCAGCCGGGTCGCGTCCCAGCCGCTCCACGGTATCGTAGAGCAGTTTTTCCTGGGTGACGTATTCCCTGCCTGCTTTTGCGGCTTCCAGCGCCATCGCGATCTAAGGTCTCCCTAACCTATCAATCCTGTCCAACAAGCGATAAGATATGGTTAAATATGGTGACGTTCTCCATTCGTTAACACATAACACCCGCATCTTCCAGGAACCAGAGGCGATGCCTCACAGCAAGCGATACGCACCCAGCCCCGGGACCCGTCTTTACGCGGTCGGGGACATCCATGGGCGGCCCGATCTGTTGGAAAAGGTGCTGGCCCGCATCGCCAAGGACGCCAAAAAGAGCCGGGCGGCCAGGACCAAGGTCGTCACCTTGGGCGATTATGTCGATCGCGGGCCGGATTCCCGGGGGGTCGTGCAGCGCCTGATGAAGCCTCCACCCGAGGGAATTGACGAGTTGATCAGCCTGAAGGGCAATCACGAAGACATGCTGCTGCGCTTTCTGGACCACCCCCTGCATGGCGGTTTTGAATGGATTTTGCTCAATGGCGGCGCTCCGACCCTGGCAAGCTGGGGGGTTGACCTGCCCGCCATTTTGGATTCCAGGGAAATCAAAGGGTTGCACAAGGACTTTCTTGAGCGCCTGACGCCAGAAGAGCGCATGTTCATCGCCAATATGCCGCTCAAGCATGTGGATGGCACGATTTTGTGCGTTCATGCGGGCATCAGGCCGGGAATCGCCCTGTCGCATCAGGTTCCCGACGATCTGTTATGGATCAGGGACGCCTTCCTGGACAGCACGGCGGCGCATGGCAAGCTGGTGGTTCACGGGCATACGGTCACCTTCGAGCCGGAGCTTTGCCAGAACCGGGCGGGGATCGATACCGGGGCTTGGCGCACCGGCACCTTGACGGCCCTGGGGCTGGAAGGCGATAAACGCTGGATTCTTCACACCTGACATGGATGGATGCATGTATCCCGGCAAGCGAATTCTGGTTACCGGCGGCGCCGGATTCTTGGGGTCGCATCTGTGCGAGCGTTTGGCCAATGACGGGGCCGAAGTTCTGTGCGTCGACAACTACTTCACCGGTCGGCGCCAGAACGTGGCCCATCTGTTCGCTAACCCGCGTTTCGAGCTGATGCGCCACGACGTGACCTTTCCGCTCTATGTCGAGGTGGACGAGATTTACAATCTGGCCTGTCCGGCCTCGCCCATCCATTACCAGTACGATCCGGTGCAGACCACCAAGACCAGCGTGCATGGCGCCATCAACATGCTGGGGTTGGCCAAGCGCACCAGGGCCAAGATTTTCCAGGCCTCGACCAGCGAGGTTTACGGCGATCCCGACATCCACCCGCAGCCGGAAAGCTATCGCGGCAACGTCAATCCCATCGGTCCCCGCGCTTGCTACGACGAGGGCAAGCGCTGCGCCGAAACGCTGTTCTTCGATTACAAGCGCCAGCACAATTTGCGCATCCGGGTGGCGCGCATCTTCAACACCTATGGACCGCGCATGCATCCCAATGACGGGCGCGTGGTTTCGAATTTCATCGTCCAGGCGCTGTCCAACCAGCCGATCACCATCTATGGCAACGGCCAACAGACGCGCAGCTTTTGCTATGTCGACGATCTGATCGAAGGCTTCGTGCGCCTGATGGCCGCCCCCGACGAGGTGACGGGTCCGGTCAATCTGGGCAATCCCGGCGAATTCACCATGCTGGAATTGGCCGAGAAGGTCATCGCGCTGACCAAGTCGTCCTCGAAGCTGGAATTCAAGGACCTGCCGGTCGATGACCCCTTGCAGCGCTGCCCCGACATCACCTTGGCCAAAGGCAAGCTGGGCTGGGAACCCAAGGTGGCGCTGGAAGAAGGATTGGGCCGCACCATCGCCTATTTCAAGGGGATATTGTAGGGGGGCTTGTTAACCAAACGCCCCATGCACCGCCCTGGCCCAGCCGCGCAAATTTGGCTCGCCCATCCAGCGGGCGACGGGCACGGAAAAGCCGGTTTTTCCCCGGTGCAGAATTTCGGGCGGCAGCGCACGTTTGGGCGTGGCCGCCATATCGGCTTTGCTGGTCCTGAAGGGCAACAGATTCTCAAATAGCGCGGCGTCGACCAAGGGTGTGCGGATTTCCAGCCCATGCGCCATGCCTGCCCAGTCGGTGTCGCGCAGCAACTGGTTCTTCATGTAATTGCCGATTTCCAGGGCCGCCATGCGGTCACGGTCGCGGGTCAGTCCTGAAATTCTCCGCTCCAGTTGCGCCAGCGCCGCTAGGCTTTCCAGCCCCTGGCGTGCCATGTCTTCGCCCAACAAGCCGGGCAATTCCCAGGGCATGAACAGGCCGCGTTTCAGCAGATAGGCTCCGGCCAAGGTGCCGCCATATTCCAGCAACCCCGCCGCCTTTGGCGAGGTGACGGCGCCAATCCAGGGAGCCAGGGCCTTCCTGAAGCTGCGGCCAAAGCCGGGCCAGTTGGCGGCCCAGGACAGGCGGCTGGCGATGGCCGGAACCTGCGCAAACGTGTTATAGCCCGCGAACATTTCGTCGCCGCCCACGCCCGACAGCGCCACCTTCAATCCCAGATCATGCGCCGCCTTGGCGACCAGCCAGCTATTGACGCCGTCGATGCTGGGCTGGTCCATGTCTTCAAGAATTTGGCACCGCCAGTCATGGAATTCGTCCGGCGTAACATGGCGGATGCTGTGGCGCACGCCCAAATGGCGGGCCAGCACTTGCGCCAGCGGCGCTTCATCGGCGGGCGTGCCCGCCAACTCAGCGAATCCCAGCGTGATGGCGTCGATCTGCGAGGCCTCGCCCCTCTCGCAGGCGAGCGCGGCCACGGTCGCGGAATCGCGGCCAGCGGATAAGAACAATCCCACCGGCACGTCGGCCACCAGATGGCGCGCAACCGATTCCGACAGCGCTTCTTGCAGGCCGACGCCCGTGGATTTTCCATCCGCCATCAAGGTGGCGGGATCGAACCAGCGCGATTCTTGGGCGCGGCCGCCTGCCTCGATCCACAGACTTGAGCCAGCGGGCAGGGCGCGGACGTCGCGATACAGCGTATAGGGTTCGGGTACATGGCCCCACAGGAAGAAACCGGCATGGCCCGCCGGTTCGGGTGTTGTATCGATCCAGGGCAAGGTCAGCAGCGCCTTGACCGACGAGGCGAAGGCGATGCGCGTTTGGGCGCGGGCGATATAAAGGGGCTTGATGCCAAAAGCGTCGCGGGCCAGGAACAGGCCTTGCCTGGCTTCGTCCCACAGCGCAAAGGCGAACATGCCCTTTAAGCGCGTAAGCATGCCCATCCCTTCCTGGGCGTACAGATGCAGCAAAACTTCGGTATCGCTGTTCGATTTGAAGGCGCAGCCCTTGGCCTCCAGTTCCGCCCTCAAGTCGCGGTAGTTGTAGATTTCACCGTTGAAGCTGACGGCCAGCCTGCCATCCGCCGAATGCATCGGCTGGGCGCCGGTGGGATTCAAATCGATGATGGCTAGGCGGCGATGCGCCAGCCCGATCTTTCCCGTCGGATGAATCCATTGCCCGTGGCCGTCGGGGCCGCGCTTCTCCATGGCGTCGCGCAAACGGGTCAACTCGCCCGCATCCACCGGGGGAGCGTTTGAATCGATGCCGAAAATGCCAGCGATGCCACACATGGAGGGGCTTATATCATGCGAGGCGCGCTCTCGTCCCGATCCAAGCGCCGCCCACGATCAGAACCAGCGCCCCCAGAATCGACAGCGAAGGCTCGGCCAAGCCGAAGGCGATCAGCATGCCCACGGTGATGGGCGGCGTGAAATAGCCCAACGTGCCCAGGGTTTGGATATTGCCGTGCTTGCAGCCCCAGTCCCACAGAAAGAAGGCGATGCCGACCGGACCCAGCCCCAAGGCGATCACGGCCAGCCATTGAAGGCCTTGCGGCCAGATGGTGGCTTCAAAGGCCAGATGGCAGGCCAGGGCCAAGAGCGCGGTGGCGGCGCAAAAGGCCCCCACTGCGTCGGTGGGCACGGCTTTCAGACGGCGCGACAGCACCGAATAGGCGGCCCAGACAACGGCGCAGCCCAGCGCCGCCAGATGGCCGGGCAGGTGAGCGGGATCGAAGCCCGACAGGCTGCCTTTGGTCACGGCCAGCGCCGCCCCCAGGAAACCCAGTCCCGCCCCCAGAACATGGCGGGGACGCAGGCGCTCATTGGGCAGGAAAGCGGAAAAAAGAACGATCAGCAGCGGCCAGAGATAATTGACCAAGCTGGCCTCGACCGGCGGGGCCAGTTTCAGGGCCAGGAAATACAGGGCGTGATAGCCGAACAAGCCGCCGATGCCGACCAGCCAGGCCAGCCAGGGCTGGCGGAAATGGGCAAGCGGATTGTCGCCCCGGATAAGCCAGACCGCTACCGACGTCAGGCCAGCGATGCCGAAGGTCAGCGCCGTCAGTTGAAAGGGCGGCACCGGTCCGCTGGCCGCCGTCAAAACGGCCAGCGTGCCCCAAAGCAAAATGGCGATGGCGCCGGTAAGGGTGGGGGACAACAAACGCCTTGCGGCCCTAGTACATATGCTGGCCGCCGTTGATGGACAGGGTCGAACCGGTGATGAAATCGGCGTCGTCGGCGACCAGGAACACGACGCCCCTGGCGATGTCGTCGGCGCGTCCCAGGCGTCCGGTGGGAATCTTGGCGATGATCTTTTCCAGAACGTGGTGCGGCACCGAGCGCACCATGTCGGTATCGACATAGCCGGGCGCGATGGCGTTGACGGTGATGCCCTTGGCCGCCCCTTCCTGGGCCAGCGCCTTGGTGAAGCCGTGGATGCCCGACTTGGCGGCGGCGTAGTTGACTTGGCCGTACTGTCCGGCCTGGCCGTTGATCGAGCCGATATTGACGATGCGCCCGAAGCCGCGGTCGCGCATCGAATCGATGACCAAGCGGCACAGGTTGAAACAGCTGGTCAGGTTGGTGTGAATCACGTCTTCCCAGCTGTCATAATCCATCTTGTGCAGCGTGCCGTCCTTGGTGATGCCGGCATTGTTGACCAGAATCTCGATCGGGCCGATTTCATGCACGATCTTGTCGATGCCCGCCTTGCATTCGCCATAGTCGGCTACGTTGAAGCGGTAATGCGGAATGCCGGTTTCCTCGGTGAACTTTTGCGCGGCTTCGGAATTGCCGTGGAAATTGGCCACTACGCGATAGCCCTTTTCCTTCAGCATTTCGGCGATGGCGCGGCCGATGCCGCGCGTGCCCCCGGTAACCAATGCGATGCGTCCAGTCATGATGCGTCTCTCCTTTACTTACATTTTAATTATCGTTGAATGCGTTTTGGTATGTCAGCCACGTTCGATGCAAAGTGCTATGCCCATGCCGCCGCCGATGCACAAGGTGGCCAAGCCCTTCTTGGCGTCGCGCTTGGCCAGTTCGTGGATCAAAGTCACCAGCACGCGGCAGCCCGAAGCGCCGATGGGATGGCCGATGGCGATGGCGCCGCCATTGACATTGACCTTGGCCGTATCCCAGCCCATGCCCTGATTGACGGCGATGGCTTGCGCGGCAAAGGCTTCGTTGGCCTCGATAAGGTCGAGATCCTGGTGATTCCAGCCTGCCTTCTTCAGCGCCTTTTGCGAAGCGGGGATGGGGCCGGTGCCCATGACCTTGGGGTCGACGCCCGCCGTGGCCCAACTGGCGATGCGGGCCAAGGGCTTGATGCCGCGTTTGGCGGCTTCGGCGGCGGTCATCAGCACGCAGACGGCTGCGCCGTCATTGATGCCCGAAGCGTTGCCGGCCGTTACCGTGCCGTCCTTCGCAAAAGCGGGCTTCAGCTTCTGGAGGCCCTCAAGCGTAGCGCCCATGCGCACGAACTCGTCGGTGTCGAACAGCTTTTCTTCCTTCTTGACCATGATCTTCACCGGCACGATTTCATCCTTGAAACGTCCCGACTTGATGGCTGCCTCGGCCTTGTTCTGGCTGGCCAGCGCGAATTCGTCTTGCATCAGGCGGCTGATCTGGAATTCCTTGGCCACGTTCTCGGCGGTGATGCCCATGTGGTAGTTGTTGAAGACGTCGGTCAGGCCGTCGACGATCATGGTGTCGACGAAGTTCATCGGCCCCATCTTAATGCCGCCGCGCAAATAACCGGCATGCTGCGAATTGCTCATGCTTTCCTGGCCGCCCGCCACCACGATGGCGGAATCGCCCGCCAGCAGCGACTGCATGCCCAGCGCCACGGCCCGAAGGCCCGAGCCGCAGACTTGATTGATCGTCATGGCCGACGATTCTTGCGGCAGTCCGGCATTCAAGGCCGCTTGGCGCGCCGGGTTCATGCCGTTGCCCGCAGTCAGGATCTGGCCCATCAGCACCTCATCGACATCGGCCGCAGCGACGTTGGCCCTGGCCAGCGCTTCGCGGATCGCGATTTCCCCAAGGCCAGCCGCCTGATAACCGGACAAAGAACCCGAGAAAGCGCCGACGGGGGTCCGGCAGGCGCTGGCAATCACGATATCGGTCATGGAACTGTCTCCAAATGGAAATGGGCGGATGAGTCTTAGTTTGGCGGTTGAGCGGGCCGCGTCAACCGCAATTTGCTAGAAACCGCTTGCCCGGCAAGCCGGTGGATGCTTCATTCAACCTTCGACATATAGCACATCTTGACGAGGTCGGTATGAAAAGCCAGTGGTCGGACAAATCTGCCAAAGAAGCGATCAAGCGTTACGGCGCCCAGGGTTTGGGCGAGGATTTGGCGCTGCGCGTCTACACGACAAGGCTTTTAGGCCAGGAACCCAGGCTGGTCTTGCATGGCGGCGGCAACACATCGGTCAAGACCCGCATGGCTCCCAGGGGCGGCGAATCCGTCGATGTGCTGTGCGTCAAGGGATCGGGTTGGGACATGGGCGACATCGAACCGGCGGGCCTGCCCGCCGTCCGCCTGCAGCCGCTTCAGAAATTGTCGGCCCTGAAAGAACTGTCCGACGAGGACATGGTCAATTTCCAACGCATCAATCTATTGGACGCATCCTCGCCCAATCCGTCGGTGGAAACGCTGCTGCACGCCTTTCTGCCCCACAAGTTCATCGACCACAGCCACGCCAACGCCATTTTGTCGCTGACCGATCAGCCCAATGGCGAGGACCATGCGAAAGCCGTGTTCGGCCAACGTCTGGCGCTGGTGCCCTACATCATGCCGGGCTTCGCGCTGGCCAAAAAGGCGAGGCAGGCGTTTCTGGCCAATCCCAAGGTGCAAGGCTTGCTCTTGTTGAAACATGGGCTGTTCACCTTCGGCGACACGGCTAGGCAAGCCTATGAGCGTCATATCCGTTTCGTCTCGATGGCCGAGCGCTATCTGGCGAGCGCCCGCAAGAAGAAAGCGCGGGTTTTCATGCCAGCCCGCCAACCCAAGAAGATCGCCGCCTTGGCCGAAGTCGCCCCCATCTTGCGCGGCCGCATGGCGCTTGATCTGGGCAACGGCGCCTACAAGCGCCAAGTGATGGATTTCCGCGCCAGCCCCGAGATTCTGGCCTATGTGAACGGGCGCGACGTGGCGCGCATTTCGTCGGTCGGAACGGTGACGCCCGATCACGTCATTCGCATCAAGGGTTGGCCTTTGGTGGTTCCCGCCCCGGAAACGGGCAAGCTGAACGACTTCGCCGCAGGGGTCGATCAGGCGTTGGCGCGCTATGTCGCCAGCTACCGGGCCTATTTCGAGAAACACAACGCCAAGGCCCAGCCAAAGAAGAAAATGCTGGACCCGATGCCGCGCGTGATTCTTGTGCCGGGCTTAGGCCTGTTCGGCCTGGGAGCCAGCAGGAAAGACGCCAAGATTGCCGCCGATCTGGCCGAGACCACCGTGTCGGTGGTAACCGACGCCACCGCCCTGGGCCGATTCGAAAGCATCCCCAAGGCCAAGCTGTTCGACATGGAATATTGGTCGCTGGAACAGGCCAAGCTGGGCAAAGGGGCCGAGAAATCTCTGGCCCGCCAAGTGGTGGCGGTGACGGGCGGCGGCTCGGGCATCGGGGCGGCGGTGGCCAGGGCTTTCGCCCGCGAGGGAGCCGAAGTGGTGGTGCTGGATCTGAACTTGCAGGCCGCTCAGGACATCGCGCGTGAGGTCAAGGGATTGGCCCTGGCCTGCGACGTTACCAACCCCGATTCGGTCAAGCTGGCCTTCGACCGCATCGCCGAAATCCATGGCGGCCTGGATATTCTGGTTTCGAATGCGGGTGCCGCTTGGCAGGGGCGGATCGGAACGGTGGACGAAGCGGTGCTGCGTCGCAGTTTCGATTTGAATTTCTGGGGGCATCAGCGCGTTTCGCAAGCCGCCGTCGCCCTGTTTCGCGCCCAGGGCACGGGCGGGTGCTTGCTATTTAACACTTCGAAACAAGCTGTGAATCCCGGCAAGGATTTCGGCCCCTATGGTCTGCCCAAGGCCGCCACCCTGTTCTTGATGAAGCAATATGCGCTGGATCATGGTCGCGAGGGGATTCGCGCCAATGCCGTCAATGCCGACCGCATCCGCTCGGGCCTGCTGACCGACGCCATGATCGCGTCGCGCGCCAAGGCCAGGGGCGTTTCGGTGGCTGACTACATGGCAGGAAATCTGTTGGGCCGCGAGGTTGACGGCCAGGATGTGGCGCAAGCCTTTGTCGATCTGGCCAAGGCGGGCAAAACCACGGCCTGCGTGGTCACGGTGGATGGCGGCAATATCGAGGCTTCCATGCGATGACTTTCGACAAGTTATAGTACGAAATAATACGAATTCATGGCTTGATTCCGGAAAGAAACTAGGGCTTTTATGGTGCCGATATGAACGCATCGGCAACGCCTCCTTCCCCGGCAAAATCGGCGCCTGCGCCAAAGCCGCCAGCCGCCGCCAAACCGGTGGCGAAGCAGGCTTCCCAGCCGGTTGCGAACGGCACAAGGCCCGAGCGCGACCGTTATTTGGCGATGTCTTTTTGCTGGGCCGATCTTCTGTTCGAGATGGACGAGTCGGGCAAGCTGGCTTTCGCCACCGGCGCGACCGAGCCTTTCGTCGGCAAGAAGGCCGCTGACTTGGTGGGAAGCAATTTCGCCGAGCTGTTCATCCCCGAGGAATTGCCCGATGTGCAGCAGTTCCTACGCGGCGTCTCGCAGCGCGGGCGCTTCGACACCAGCATCTTGAAGCTGAAGCGCAAGCAGGGCCTGCCTTTGCCAGTGATGGCGGCGGGCTATTGCCTGGACGGCGTCTTCTATGTGGCGTTGAGAATGCGTTCGGGAAGCATGAGTTCTGCCACCGACCGGGTGGAGCGCAACGAGAAGACCGGGCTGGTCAATCACGAGGCCTTCTCGGAAACCGCCAGCCAGCGCATCAAACAATTGGCCGAGATGGGCCAAAAGGCCGAAGTGTCGATTCTGTCCTTGGAAGGTTTCGGCGACTTGAAGGGCCGCCTGCCTGGGGCGGTGGCCGACAATCTGCTGGCCAGGGTCGGCGAGACCTTGCGCGCCAATGCGGTGGACGGCGACGCGGCCACCCAGATCGGCGACAACCAATTCTCGCTGGTCCATCAGAACTCGCTGGACATGGCCCAATTGACGGCCCAGATCCAGGAATTGGCCAAGTCGGCCGATCCCAAGGGCGAGGGCGTCAAGATCGATACCGCCAGCCTGAATATGGAAGGCGCCGAGACCCTGACGCAGGAGGACATGGCCAAGGGACTGCTCTACGCCATGAACAGCTTCCAGCGCGAGGCGGGCAAGGGCTTCAATCTGGCCGATCTGTCGACCAACATCAAAACGCTGGTCGCCAAGGGCGTTTCGGAAGTGAACGGCTTTAAGCGGGTGGTGGCGGAGGGCAAGTTCTTCGTGGCCCTTCAGCCGATCATCGACATCAAGAACGGCGACGTGCATCACTATGAAGCCTTGTGCCGATTCAATACCGCGGTTCCCGGCGAATCGCCCTATCGCTACATCACTTTCGCCGAGGAAACCGGCCTGATCCACGATTTCGATTTGGCGATGGCCAAGAAGGTGGTGGACTGGCTGTCCAAGATGCCGCGCAACAACGACAAATACCGGGTTGCCGTGAATATTTCGGGCTTCTCGATCGGCGTGCCGCAATATGTCGAGGCGCTGCACAAGCTGATCAAGGAAAATCCCTGGACCCAGGGCAAGCTGATGTTCGAGATCACCGAAAGCTCGCGCATGAGCGATCTTGAAGCCGCCAATTCCTTCATTCAGGCCCTGCGCAAGAAAGGCCATCATGTCTGCCTGGACGATTTCGGCGCGGGTGCGGCCAGCTTCCAATATCTGTCGGCGCTGGAAGTCGATGTGGTGAAGATCGACGGCTCGGCGGTCAAGAACGCGCAGAAGGCCCCCAAGGGACGCGCCTTCCTGTCGGCCTTGACCGAACTGTGCACGCGCCTGGGCGTTGAAACCATCGCCGAGATGATCGACACGCCGGAAACTCTGTCCTTCGTGCGCGATTGCCGCTGCGATTACGTGCAGGGCTTTCTGTTCGGCAAGCCTTCGGCCAACCTGACCGATTTCAATCCGCTGCCCAACATCAACTTGTTCAAGCGCCGCCCGGGTTAGTGCCTGTCCGGCTTTCTCCCGTCTTGAAATAGTATGGCTTGACGCCCATCGCTTGGCCGATCTGGCCGATCACGAAATGCATGAGCGGCATGGTGGGTTTGGCGAATTCGGTGTGAACGCAGTCGGCGCGCACTTCGATCACCTTGCATTCGGCCTTGATGAATTCCGCTTCGTTCTTGGTCGAGCGAATGATCAGGCTGACCGGGTTGCCGGGAAAAAAGCCGGTTGCCTTGAATAGAATGCCGTCGGTCGAAATATTGACGACCGGATAGCTGTTGTTGCCGATCTCCACTATCAAATTCTCCGCCAGATAGCGGATGTGTTTGCGCCGTTCTGCCTGGTTGCCCATGGTGCCGCCTTTGCTCTTTGCGGCCTGTTTGACCGCGATTTCCCTCAGCCACATATGTAGGAAGCGTGCTGGGGGGAAAAAGGGGGCTGGACAAAGATGGCAAAGGTTATCGATGCTGTACTTGCCGTCTCCCGGAACCGTCTGGCGCGAAACAAGATTTTATATACCGTCTGGATAAATTGACCTCGGGCGGTTATTCTTGAAAACGAATTTGTCCCTGCTCGGCGGTATGATGAAGACAAAAGAGCGCATGCTTGATCTGTCCGGTCTCACCTTTCTAGTGGTGGACGACAATCGGGATGTGCGTTCCATGTTGCGCGAATTCTTGCGCTGCTTTGGCGCCAAGAAATTCCTGGAAGCCGATGAAGGCGCAGACGCCCTGGCCATTATCGACCACAAGGCGGTGGATATCGTGATCACCAATTGGGAAATGCGCCCCATCGACGGGCTGGAACTGGTGCGGCTGATCCGCAGGCAGCCGACGGTCGAAAAACGCACCCTTCCAGTCATCATGGTTTCCGGCCATTCGACGGCGGCGAATGTCCGTCTGGCCCGCGACCAGGGGGTGACGGAATTTCTGACCAAACCCATTTCGGCCAGCGAGTTGTACAAGCGCGTCGAAGAGGTGATCTTGCGCCCGCGCCCCTTTGTGCGCGCGCCGAAATATATCGGCCCTTGCAGGCACCGCCACGACAAAACCAGCTATGAAGGGCCGAAGCGGCGCAATCAGGACGACGACCTTTTCGCGGCGACGGCGTCATGACGCCTGAGAACGACAACGCGCTAGCCCCCGACGTCTTCATCGATCCGCCCTCGGACAGTTTGAAGAAGAAGGCGCCGCCCATTGCCCGCAGCCTGGAAGAAGCGCTCAAGAAAACCCAGGACGTCGTGGCGCTTGCAGGCAAGGACTATCCGCAACGCCTTGCCCGCGACCTTGACCGTCTCAGGGAGCTTTCAGTACAGTTTACGGCCGTGCCTTCAGCGGAAACCATGGAGGAGCTTCGTTTCCTGGCGCATGACATGAAGGGGCAGGGCGGGCAATTCGGCTATGGGCTGGTGACGGAAATTTGCGATTACCTGCAAAAATTCCTGAAGGACACGCCAGCGCCGTCGATGCGCACGGCGGAAATCGTCACCGTGCATGTGAACGCCCTGATTCTGGTCGAAGGCAAAAAGATGATGGGCGATGGCGGAAAGGCTGGAGACGTGCTGATCGACAGCTTGGCCAAGCTGGTGAAGTGAGAAAATCACAGATAATTTCTCAGATGCCTTTTCTTCGCTTGATGACGGTCACGACAATTGCAAAGTCAGACCGAGCGGAAACTTGACAATGGTCAAGCCGAAATGGCCGCCGGGGCGCGCATGATTGACGATTGTCAACTGCGCGCAGAAATATGTGCGATCGCAGATTGACAACAGTCAAATCATAAAGCCGACCAACTGGGATAATCCTTTCGCCAGCCCACTTTGTTGGGTTGCAAGAGGAGACCATGATGCGTGGAGGTCAATCCGGCGCTCTGCAAAAGATCGCATCTCGCTTTATCGTGCTGATGGCGATGTTGCTGGCGGCGGGTCAAGCGCAGGCGAATTTCGGAGCGTTCGAGAAAGATGTGCCGCTGGCCGAGGTGTTTCCCGGCGCGGATTCCTTTGGACCCGAAGAAGGAACGCCGCCCGCGATCCCCGCCTTCAAGAACGGAAAGATAGCCGGATACGTCTTCGTCACCAGCGACATCGGCTATTCCGGCAAGCCCATTCGCCTTCGGGCCGCCATGGACGTCAACGGGATCATCGTCGGCGCCAAGGTGATCGAACATCACGAACCCATTCTGCTGGCGGGCATTCCCGAACAGAAACTGTTCGATTTCGCCGCCGCCTATGTCGGCAAAAGCGTGATCGAGGTTACGGCGCCGGGCGCCAAGCGACCGGCGGTTGAGATCGTCAGCGGCGCGACCGTTTCCGTGATCGTGATCGACGACGGCGTGCTGCGCACGGCGCTGAAAATCGCCCGTAGCCGCGGTCTGGCTGGGTTCACGTCAGGCGCTTCGGGTCCTCGTGACGTCATTCGCGACGTTCCATTCTCAGCCAAGAGTTGGCAGACGCTGATCGGCGACGGTTCCGTGCGCAGGCTTGCGCTGACGCATGGCGAGGTGGACAAAGCCTTCAAGGCGATCGGTATCGGCCCCGAAGCCCACGGAGCGGCGCACAAGCCGGACGACACATTTATCAATCTGCACATCGCCCTTGTCTCGCCCGAGATCATCGGCCGCAATGTGCTGGGATCGGCCGAGTACGAAGCGATGCAGGCTTGGCTGGAGCCGAAGCAACCCGCCATCCTGGTTGCCGCCGAAGGGACCTATTCCTTTCGCGGCTCGGGCTATGTGCGGGGCGGCATCTTCGACCGCATCCAGGTTATCCAGGAAGGCATATCGATCCGGCTGAACGACAAGGTCTATCGCCGCATGGGCGCCGTCGAGGCCGAGGGCGCTCCCAACTTTCCCGAAATCGGCTTGTTCAAGTTGCCGCCAAGCGCCGAGTTCGATCCGGCCAAGCCCTGGCGCCTGGAACTGTTGGTCCAGCGCGACACGGGCGGCAAGGATCGCGCCTATACGGCATTCGCGCTCGATTACATTCCGCCGCCCGACCTGATCGAGCAGGCGCCAGCCGAAATCGAGCCGGAAGCCGATGCGCTGTGGCAGGGCATTTGGCGCAACCGTCTTGTCGATGTCGCCATTCTCAGCCTATCGCTGATCATTCTGACCCTGATCTTCTTTTTCCAGGACCTGCTAGTGAAGCGCCCGCGACTGTTCGTCCGGCTGCGCATGGCTTTCCTGGCCTTCACCACCTTGTGGATCGGCGTCTATGCAGGCGCTCAGTTGTCGGTGGTCAATGTCTTCACCTTCAGCCACGCTCTGGTCACCGGCTTTCGCTGGGATTTCTTCTTGCTGGAACCATTGATCTTCATCTTATGGTGCGCCACCGCCATCTCGCTATTGTTCTGGGGGCGCGGCGCTTATTGCGGTTGGCTTTGTCCCTTCGGAGCCGTGCAGGAATTAATTAGTGCGGGAGCCAAACGCTTGGGCGTGCCGCAGGTGACGCTGAAGTTCGCCTGGCACGAGCGGTTGTGGGCGTTCAAATACGTGGTTTTCGTGGCGCTGATGGGCGTGTCGCTTTACTCGCTGGCCAGCGCCGAGCGACTGGCCGAAATCGAGCCGTTCAAGACCGTGTGGCTGCTGCATTTCGCGCGCGAATGGTACTGGGTTGCCTTCGCCCTAGTCGCGCTGGCGGCAGGCATCTTCATTGAGCGCTTCTATTGCCGTTATCTGTGCCCGCTGGGCGCTGCGTTGGCCATTCCCGGGCGCATGCGCCTGTTCGAATGGCTCAAGCGCAGGCGTCAGTGCGGCTTCGAGTGTCAGAAATGCGCCAAGGAATGCATGGTTCAGTCCATTCATCCCGACGGACAGATCAACCCCAACGAATGCCTCTACTGCCTGCATTGTCAGGTCGTCTATCACGATCACGATTCTTGCACGCCGCTTTTGTTGAAGAAGCTGGGACGCAAGAAGGCGGCCGAGGCCACGCAATCAGGCGCCTGAAGAGCGCCGGAAAACCTGCCGGAAGGATGACGGGCCACCGGCAGGTCCAACAAAAATCCGTCGAAACATGAACCACATACATGAGAGGTGCTCACATGACATCGAATTCGGACAATTCAACACTTTCTCGCCGGGCCTTGTTTGGCGGCACGGCTAAGGCGGTGACCCTGGCGGGCGCCGCGGCACTTGGCGGCGGCTCGCTTATCGCAGCCGGACGCTCGGAAGCCGCAACCGGCAAGAACAGCGCCGAAGTGGCCCCGGGACAGATCGACGAATATTACGGCTTCTGGTCGGGCGGCCATTCGGGTGAGGTTCGCATCCTTGGCCTGCCGTCCATGCGCGAATTGATGCGCATTCCCGTTTTCAACATGTGCAGCGCCTCGGGCTGGGGCCGCACCAATGAATCGCTAAAGATCCTGACCGAAGGGCTGTTGCCTGAAACCAAGGAGTTCCTTAAGAAGCAGGGCTTGAAGACCTATCAGCATGGCGATACCCACCATCCGCGCCCGTCCTATACCGGCGGCAAGTATGATGGCCGCTATGTCTTCATCAACGACAAGGCCAACACCCGGATCGCTCGCATCCGTTTGGATGTGATGAAGACCGACAAGATTCTTGAAATTCCCAACGCGCATTCGATTCACGGCCTGCGTCTGCAGCGCTTCCCGAAAACTGGTTATGTCTTTTGCAATGGCGAAAACCGCATTCCGATGCCCAACGACGGGTCGGTGCTGGACGATCCCGCCAAGTATGTGTCGGTCTTCACGGCGGTCGACGCCGAAAGCATGAAAGTGCAGTGGCAGGTCATGGTGTCGGGCAATCTCGACAACAATGACGCCGATTATGCGGGCAAGTACGTCGCATCCACCTGCTACAATTCGGAAGAGGCCACCACGACGGAAGGCATGATGTCTGCCGAGCGCGACCACTTGGTGGTGTTCAACATCAAGGCCATCGAAGATGCGGTGAAGGCAGGCAAGGCCAAGACGGTCAATGGCGTTCCGGTTCTGGATGGGCGCAAGGCGGCCAAGTCGCAATTCACCCGCTACATTCCGGTCGCCAACAGCCCGCACGGCACCAACGCCACGCCGGACGGCAAATATGTGATCGCCAACGGCAAGCTGTCGCCGACCGTCACCATCTTCGAATGGAAGCGTTTCGACGATCTGTTCGCGGGCAAGATCAAGGAAGAGGAGTCCATCGTCGGAATTTTGGAAGTGGGTTTGGGGCCGCTGCACACCAACTTCGACGGTCGCGGCAACGCCTACACATCGGTCTTCCTGGACAGCCAGATCGTGAAGTGGAACATCGACGAGGCGATCCGCGCCTATAAGGGCGACAAGTCGGTCAAGCCGATCAAGCAGAAGTTGGATGTCCATTATCAGGTGGGCCATACCAACGCATCGATGGGCGAGACCAGCGAGGCGGACGGCAAGTGGCTGGTGGCCTTGTGCAAGTTCTCGAAAGACCGATTCTTGAACGTGGGTCCCTTGAAGCCGGAAAACGATCAGTTGATCGACATTTCAGGCGACGAGATGAAGCTGGTTCATGATGGCCCCACCTTTGCCGAGCCGCATGACGCCACCATCGTTCATCGCTCGAAGATCAAGCCGCGCGACAATTGGGACCGCAAGGACCCCATGTTCGCCGATGCGGTGGCCCAGGCCAAGAAGGATGGCGTCAATCTGGAACTTGACAACAAGATTATCCGCGACGGCAAGAAAGTGCGCGTCTATATGGTCAGCACGGCTCCCAAGTTCGGCCTGGACTCGTTCAAGGTCAAACGGGGCGACGAAGTAACCGTCTATGTAACCAACGGCGACGATGTATCCGACCTGACCCACGGCTTTACCCTGGTCGGTCACAACATCGCCATGGAAGTCGCTCCGCAGGCAACGGCGTCGGTCACCTTCACGGCTGACCGGGCCGGCGTTTGGTATTATTACTGCCAGTGGTTCTGTCACGCGCTCCATATGGAGATGCAGGGCCGGATGTTGGTGGAACCCTGATCGATGAACCGGCGCGGACGCGTTGGCGCGGCAGTTGCGGCTCTGGTTGCCGTCCTGCTGGCGTTTGCGTCGTCCGCGCTGGCCGTCACCGTCAAGGTGGATGCAAAACCGGGCGCCTTGGCCGCAGCTTTGGCCAAGGCGCGTTCCGGCGATGTGCTGACATTGGAGGCTGGCATCCATCAAGGCGGGTTGGTCCTGGCCAAGCCGGTCGCCTTGCAAGGATTGCCAGGCGCTGTAATTGAGGGCGGCGGCGAGGGCAGCGTGATCAGAGTCACCGTGCCCGGCGTCAGCATCCGCGACTTGACCATCCGCAAGTCGGGAATTCGTCCGGTGGACTATGATTCCGCCATCTTCGTCGAGAAGCAGGCGGGGAACTTTACGGCGGAACGAAACTGGCTGGACGGCAATTTGTTCGGAATCGTGCTTCACGGAGCGGACAAATCCGTGGTCAAGGACAACCGCATCGACAATCGCAGCGACGTCTACGACACGGAGCGTGGCAACGCCATCCATCTGTGGGCGGTCGATGACAGCCTGATCGAAGGCAATCGGGCCAGCGGAGGACGCGACGGTGTCTATGTCGAGGCCAGCCATGGCAATCAAATCAAGGACAACCATTTCCAGAAGGTGCGCTTTGCGATCCATTACATGTTCGCCAATCGGGGAAAAATCATCGGCAACCGGTCGAGGGGCAACCGGATCGGTTTCGCCTTGATGTATTCCAACGATCTGGAGGTCAGGGACAATGTTTCGATCGACGACGAAGAACATGGGCTGATGCTTCACACCTCGCATCGTTCGCTGGTCGAGGGCAATCGCATCCGGGCGACGCGCGAGAAGTGCGTCTTCATCTACACGGCCACCAGCAACGTCATCCGCGCCAATCGCATCGAGAATTGCGAGCTTGGCCTGCATTTCACCGGCGGGTCTGAAAACAGCGTCATCGCCAACAATGCCTTCGTGGACAACCGCACCCAGGTCAAATATACGGGGACCGTCTTTTATGAATGGTCCGAGGCGGGACGCGGCAATTATTGGAGCGACAATCCGGCCTTCGACCTGGATGGCGACGGTACCGCCGACGCCGCCTACCGTCCGAATACCGTAATGGACCGGCTGGTCTGGCGCTATCCCCTGGCCAAGCTGTTGATGTCCAGCCCGGTGATGGAGGCGTTGAAGATCGCGCAAAGCCATTTTCCCGCCTTGATGCCGGGCGGCGTGATCGACAGCCATCCCCTGATGGCGCCGCCGCCCAACCTTGCCTTGGGCACGGAGTCTGGATCATGAACGCCATCGTCATCGACCATGTCGGCAAGACCTATGGCGCGCAAGCCGCGCTGGCCGATGTTTCCTTCGGCCTGCAAGAGGGTGCGCTGCTGGCCCTGCTTGGCCATAATGGTGCTGGAAAGACCACGCTGATGAAGCTGATGCTGGGGCTGATTCGTCCCACGTCGGGGCGCGTCGAGGTTCTGGGCTGCGATCCGGCGGGAGCTGCGCTGGAATTCAGACGCCATCTTGGCTTCCTGCCCGAGAATGTCGCTTTCCACGACGAAATGACGGGCCGCGACACTTTGAAATTTCTGGCGCGCTTGAAAGGCGTGCCTTCCAATTCATGCGCCGCCCTGCTCGAGCGCGTGGGCTTGGCCCCTGCTGCGGATCGGCGGGTGAAAACCTATTCCAAGGGCATGCGCCAGCGGCTTGGCTTGGCGCAGGCTTTGTTAGGGCATCCGCGCATCTTGCTGTTGGATGAGCCGACGACTGGTTTGGATCCGGTTCTGCGGGCGGAATTCTTCGACATTCTGGCCGAGTTGAGAAAAGGCGGCACGACGGTGATGTTGTCTTCGCACATTCTGACCGAATTGGAGGCCAGAACCGAGATGGTGGCGATCATGCGCGCTGGAAGGTTGGCGGCCTGGGGCACGCTGCCCCAGCTTCGGACCCAGGCGGCCATGCCGGTTCGCATCCGCCTGTCGACGCCAGGAGCCGCATCCCAGATCGCGGATCGCCTGGGCGGCATCAAGATCGCCCATGTCAACGACCACTCCGTTGATCTGACTTGTTTGCAAAGCGAGAAGATGGCCGTGCTGCGCCATATCGCCGGCTTAGACGCCCAGGTTCAGGATGTCGACATTCATCTGCCGACGCTTGACGACATTTATCTTCATTTCGGCCATGGCGAGGTGAGCCAATGAACGCCATTCTCGTCATTGCCGGAAAGGAATTGCGAGACGGCCTGCGCAACCGCTGGATCATCGGCGCCACTTTGGTTCTGGCCTCGCTGGCTTTCGCCCTTGCCTTGCTAGGCGCAGCGCCCACCGGCACGTTGGCCGTCAAGCCCCTGGCGGTCACGGTCGTCAGCCTGGCCAGCTTGTCGATTTTTCTGCTGCCGCTGATCGCCTTGCTGTTGTCCTATGATTCGGTGGTGGGCGAGATCGAGCGCGGCACCATGCTGCTGCTGCTGACCTATCCTTTGACCCATACTCAGTTTCTGCTGGGAAAAGTTCTGGGCCATAGCGCCATTCTGACCTTGGCGACCCTGGTGGGCTATGGCGGGGCCGGATTGGCGGTTGGGTTGGGGCAGGGGGGCGATGCGCAAAGCTGGGGCGCTTTCGCCCTGTTGCTGGCGACGTCCGTGATGTTGGGCATGGCTTTCGTTTCCCTGGCGACGTTGGCCAGCCTTCTGGTGCGTGAGCGCAGCACGGCGGCGGGAATTTCGGTGGCGCTGTGGCTGCTGTTCGTCGTGGTGTTCGATCTGGCCATTCTGGGGCTGCTGGTTACGGGCAAGGATTGGCTGGCGCCTTGGGCCTTCGGCTGGTTGCTGCTGGCAAATCCCGCCGATGTCTACCGGCTGGTCAATCTGACCGGATTCGAGAATGTCCGCATGTTTTCCGGCATGGCCGGGGCGGCGGCTGACTTGTCCTTTCCGCCGGGCGTCCTGCTGGCCGTTCTGGCCGCCTGGGTGCTGGCGCCCCTGGCGGCGGCGTTGACGATCTTTCGGAGACGTGAGTTATGAAACCTGGAAAATTGATAGTCATGGCCCTGCTGGCTTTGGCTTTGTCGGCCTGCAAAGACGACAAATCGGCAGCACTGCCCTCCCCGCAAGAACCCGGCCCCGATGCTGTGGGAACCATCTGCCGCATGGACTTGGCCGAACATACCGGACCGAAAGGTCAGGTTTTTATCAAAAGCCAGGACAAGCCTTTGTGGTTTTCGTCGGTACGCGACACGTTCACTTGGTTGTTGATCGACGAGGGAACGGGGCGGCAATTCGCCGCCATCTATGTCAATGACATGGGCAGGTCGTCCAGTTGGGAAAAGCCCGATGCGGGCGCTTGGGTCGAAGCCAGGAAGGCGGTGTTCGTGGCGGGCAGCGACCGGGGTTCCGACATGGGCGGCGGCGAACTTGTTCCTTTCTCCACGCGCGCCAAGGCGCAGGAATTCGCGGGCAAGCATGGCGGCGCGGTGGTAGAATTCTTGGACATCACCAGCGAATTGCTGGCCCAGACGAGCGTTGCGCCGCCCGGACCTGCCGCCACGCATGCAAGCAGAGGACACCATGAATAAGCCAGCTCTGTCACGCAGGCGTTTCATCGCCATAACCGCCTGCGCCGCCGCCCTTCCCGGAGCGGCCAAGGCGTCGTCCGAGACCGGGCGCGTGCGCTGGCTGGGCAAGGCGCTGGGGGCCAGCGCCGAGATCGTGCTTGAACATCCCGATCAGGCCATGGCGCAGCAGGCGCTGGCCGACTCCCTTCTCGAGGTCGAGCGGCTGGAATCGATCCTAAGTTTGTATCGCCCAGAATCGGCGATTTCCAAACTGAATCGCGACGGCCATCTTGCGTCCCCTCCGGCAGATCTGCTGCGGGTGATGGGCGAAGCCGCGAGAATTTCAAAAATCTCACAGGGCGCGTTCGACATTACCGTTCAGCCTTTGTGGAAGCTGCATGCCGACAGCCTGCGCCGCATCGGGCGTCCGCCCTCCTTGGCGGAGATCGAAGTCGCCAGGGGGTTGGTGGATTGGCGCGCCGTGACGATTTCTCCCGAACGGATCGAATTCGCAAAGCCGGGCATGGCGGCAACCCTGAACGGCATCGGACAAGGCTACGCCACCGACCGCGTGTCCGAATTGCTGAAGCGCAAAGGGTTCGACCATGTGATGGTCGATTTGGGAGAACCGCGCGTGCTGGGGCCGCGCGCCGACGGATCGTCCTGGCCGGTCGCCATCCGCGATCCCATGCTGCGCGGCATCGCCCTGCATCGCCTGACCATTGCCGATGGCGCCATGGCCACCACCGAGGCGTTGGGATCGTCTTTTCCGGGATTTGGCCGCTATGGCCATCTGATCGAGCCAACCAGCGGCCAGCCCGCCCTGACCGTGCCCAGCGTGACGGTACTTGCCCCATCGGCCAGCTTGGCCGACGGATTGTCCACCGCCATCGCCGTGGCGGGCGCCGACAAGGCCGCCGCCATTCTCAAAGAGGCAGGCGTCGGCAAGGCCATCCTGGTCTCGCCCGACAGCAAGCTGACCTTTGTCGGCTAGGCGTTTGATTCGACCCTGATGCAGATCGGCACACAACTCTCAAGCCCGGCGGCAACTGCTACCGTTTCCGTTTCCGCAAAAACGTCAAAGTTCCTGCTTCGATCAAGATAGCTAAAGACGGACGCGTGCAGACTTTCCATCTTATTTTTTCTGTATGTCATCCTTGACGGACTTCACGCCAGAAACGCCTCTGGCAATACTGACCGCCTTTGCCGGAAATCGGCTCCGGTTTCAGACGAGCCACTCGTTTGCAGCGCGAATGTTCGTGTACCCAAGAAATGCCCGGCATGGAGAGGCTCCATGCCGGGCATGATAAATCTACGATGGATCAGCGATTGGCGCCCGGAGGACCAGACGGACCGGGGGCACCCGGCGCTCCGGGAGATCCTGGCGTGCCCGGCGATCCTGGCGAACCCGTCTTGCCGACAGCGCCTGCCGCGCCAGCGGCCCCGCCGACTCCGGTCTCACCCGTAGCGCCAGTCTTGCCGCCCGCTCCCACTGCGCCAGTCGCCCCTGATGCGCCGGTCGCACCCGTCGCGCCGACATTTCCGGGTTTGCCGCCTGCTCCCGTTGCGCCGACCGCACCTGATGAGCCGGTCGCACCCGTTGCGCCGACATTTCCGGGTTTGCCGCCCACTCCCGTTGCGCCGACCGCACCTGATGTGCCGGTCGCACCTGTTGCTCCAGTCGCTCCGCTAGCGCCCGCAGCGCCTGCCGCACCCGCAGCGCCATCGGAGCCAGCGGCACCGGTCGCGCCTGTGGCGCCGGTAGTGCCCGCGCTGCCAGTTGAACCTGAGCCTCCTGCACCACCCGCTCCCCCAGCCCCACCGGCACCCTTGCCGGACATGCCGGAAGAACCGGCGCCGCCCGTGCCTCCGGTGCCGCCCGTGGCCTGTGCTATAGCGTGACTAGATTCAATAAGGAGGGGCGTAATGTACATTGCCGCCATCATCAGGCCGATGCGAAACATCCGCCGTCTGCGTCCGGCTTCGGCGCTTGCAAGGCGTACGTCGTTTGTTTGAAGGGCGTTCATTGGTTGCTCCTGTAGCGTTGTTAAAATTTATCGGATGGGCTAAGGGATCGACTTATTTCCAATAGCTTGGCACCTCAAAATAGCCGTCAATTTTGCGGCCTGTTTCCGGCGTCCACTCGAACTTCATATTGATGTCGTAGTTTGGGGCGCCCTCAAGTTTCTTCTTGTCCAAATTGACGACATAGCCTTCCTTGTCGGCGTCGTATCTCAAGATGGCCCAAGGCAGAGGGTGGTGCCGTTCGCCGAATCCAAAAAAGCCGCCGCATGACAGTAAGACATAGATCGCCTTGCCGCTGACCTTGTCGATCATGATGCCGTCGATTTCGCCGATGCGCTCGCCCAGAAAATTATAGACATCAGTTCCACTGACCTTGTCTGCTGCGATAAGGGTTCCTGTGGTAACGGAAGTCTCATCGCTCACGCTATACGCCTCATGCGCTGGACAACAGGCCGAATGGCAGACCTTGATGCTAGGCAGTAAAAACTGAGCGGAGTAAGGCACGGATATTACCTAGTAGCCTGCTCGCACCAAGATGTGGCCGAGCGCCTAGACCTCCCTCACAAATCCTGGGTCAGCCAGTATGGAGCTAAGTACTTTCCGATCCCCCATAGCTTAGCCTCCTGACTGAATGCGCCGTCGCAACTCATGATCACTCTCTGGCTTGAGTACATTCCGAACCTATCGCCAAAAGCGGAAGCAATTAACAATTATGAAGATAGCCAGTACAGGGGCTTCGGACTGTAGACCCATTCCGATTCCAAAAATGGCGCGAGGCAGAGAGAAGGTTGGGGCTTATGTTGCTGAATCGAACTATACGCTTGGGAAGAAGCGTCGATTTCCCCAGGGGGTATATCGAAGCGATATCAAAGCTGTGCAAGACAGTGCCCAGCGAGACACGTAAAGCAAATTTGCTTTCACGCTGGTCACCGCCGATTCTTGCGCTTGCAGCCATTCTGGCTTGGACCGCGCCTGCGTTCGCACAGCAGGCAGCGATCGGCGCCGGCGTTACAGCGCTGAACGCGCTAGGCATCACCGACGGCGTTTCAATGACGGCTGGCGCAGGCACCGGCACCTTGACGGTCGGCAACGAGAATGTCTTTACAAACAATAACGGCGGCGACTACACCAATCCGGCAATTGTCAGCGACGCCAATGCCACGCATATCGTTACATTCAACGGCACGTCGAACGTCTATGGCCGTGTTGGCGCTGCTGCTGGCCCCATTTTTCTGAACATCAATGCCGGCGCGAACGGTTCGACGGTCAACTTCCTGGGTGGCGTCTATACGACAAATTTCTTCGTCACCGGCACGGGCACCGTAAATTTCCAAAGTGCTGGCACCAACACCTCGCCAGGCGGAATAACGTTCCAGGCTGATGGCACGATCGGGTTGGATCCCAATACCTCGCTTACCGGGGCAATCACGACGAATACCAACAACACCGGCACGCTGATTCTGGGAAGCGGCTCGACTTTGACTGGCGCGGTCGGCGCCGGCGCGGCTGCTCTTAAGAACATCACTGTTACCGGAGGCAGCAATACGGCAGGCGTTCTTGGCACGATCACGGGCGCGGTGAACGCCTATACCTTTACGCTTGGCACCAATACGCTGAACGTTACCGGCGCCCTGACATTGGCAGACAGCACGACAAACGGCGTGATCAACACAACCCTGGCCAGCTCAACCGTCTACGGTAATATCCGTCCGACAGGCGCTACGAATCTTGGCGCGTCGTTGACGATCAACGTAACGGTTCCCACCTCCGCAACATTCCCCGTTGGCACAATATTTAACGTTGTGCAAACGAGGTCAGGAACTGCCCAGAGCGGTACTGACGGATCGGTCGTCACAGTGACAGTCGTTGGCGGCACAAATCCTCTGTATACTTTCGAACCCATTCCAGCAGCAGGAACGGCGATTGGTTTGGTTGCATTTAAAGTTACTGGAACGCCATTGACGGCTTCGGTAACGCCACCGGCTGGAGTTGTTCTACCTGCCACGCAGCCTATAGCGGCAGCAGCAGCAACCGCCCTCGACGAAGCAACGCCGACAGCAGACATATTGACCGTTCAGGCGGCCATCAACGCCATGACCGACGCGTCTGCGATTGTGGATGCAGAGGCTCAACTTGCGCCCTCGGCCCCAGCGGTGGCAACGCCGCTCTTAACTTTCAAAGCATCTCAGCAGTTTCAGAACCTCTGGCTGTCGCGGCTTGATGAAATCATGTGCAATCAGGTCAGCCAGAAATTAAGCGACGAGCAAAAGGCGCTCTGCGCCCAGAACGCCAACAAAAGCGGCTGGTGGGTGAAAGGGTTTGGCGTTTTTGCATCGCAGGAAGAAAGCAAAACATTCGTTGGGTATAATTCAAGAATTCTTGGAACCATGCTTGCTTACGACATGCCGCTGAACAAATACACCCGAGTCGGCCTGGGCGCAGGATATGCTCAGACCGAAATCGAGGGGGACAGGTATGACGCGCGTGTGGATTTCAATACCTACCAGGGAACGGCCTACATCGCCTATGAACCTGCCTCGTTCTTCGTCGATGCCAGCGCCTCTTTCGGTTGGAGCGACTATAAAGGCGAAAGGCATATCGCCTTTCCCGGGGTGAACCGCGTTGCGGAATCTGAATATAGCGGGCAGAACTATACGGGCTTCGTTACGTCGGGCTATCACTTTTTCGGTCCTCGCGGCTTTACGATGACGCCGCTTGCGTCCTTGCAGTACACGCATATGGATATCAGCGGATACAAGGAAACAGGAGCGGGCGACGTAAGTCTTGATGTGAAACATCAGAGGTACAATTTCCTCGAGTCAGGCCTTGGCGCCAAGCTGGCACGACCTATTGCCGTGGGCAACAAAGCCTTTGTGCCAGAGATACATGGTAGATGGTATTATGAAATCCTAAATCCATCGCTTAAGAGCGAGGCAGAATACACAGGCGGCTCTCCGAAGTTTTCAACGCCAGGCTTTAGCCCGGAAAGAAACTTGTACAATGTCGGCGGTGGGCTTACGCTTCTGTCATGCGCTTGCACCGACAAAGTATGGTCGCTTGAGGCTGTCTACGATTATGAGTGGGCGGCCAGCAATTATTCTGCACACGAAGGCATGCTGAGATATTCAGGGAGATTCTAAAGCCGAATCTGAGAGCCCTTAAGCATGCGGGATGCAGAGCGGTGCGTGAAATCACTACCCCGTAGCCTGAACCTTGACTGGAACAAATGCATGAAGATGACGATAATTGCCGCAACCGCAACACTGTCGCTGGCGGCGCCAGCCGTTATGGCCGCTGATCCCTCCGCTCCCGCAAAGCCGCAGCAATTCGAGAAATGGGAAGTCACATGCGAAAAGCATGCTGTCGCCAAGGTTGAGCGCTGCATTGTCACGCAGGTCCAAACCCTAAAGGCGGGTGGACCCAAGTTGATCCAGGTGACTATCGGAAGGCTTGGGCCGCAAGGAGAGCCTGTCATAGTGACGGCTTTGCCGCTTGGCATTTTCATCCCTGGTGGCGCTACGTTGAATATCGAAGGCATGGCGCCAATCCCCTTAACAATAACTCAGTGCACGGCGGTTGGCTGCATGGCGCAGGCGCAGCTCTCCGACCAAACGTTGGCTACCATGTCTGACGCCAAACGCATGGTCGTGAGCGTGCAGCCGGTAGGCGCAGTCCAGCCGCTTGACATCAATTTGCAGACAGAAGGCATGAAAGCCGCCCTGGCAAAACTTAAGTAGTTTTCACCGTCTTATAATAATCACGAATTGACGTGCTTAACGTGCGCTATCGCACGGTGAGAATGGTTGACATTGGGTAAGCTGTGACATGGGTGAAGCCGCCGCCCCATTAATCGGTCGACAGATTGGCTGTCAGCGACAAGCTGTATCGTTCGCAGCCATCCATTGTGTGACAATGGACTTTGGTTAGCGCGGTCGCCTCTCGTCAGCGGGTAAAACCCTAAAATCGAAAACGAGAATCATATGAAAGAGGCATATAAACTATTCGCTTCACTCATTGGCGCCCTCCTCTTAGCGTCACTGGGAATTGAGATTGCCGTTGTGTCGTTTCGGTCAATCGAGATCGCGGCTGAGGAGCGAAACAACACGACTGCATTGCTGAGTGCGGCGACCCACTGGCTTTCAAAACTGAAGGACGCGGAGACAGGCGAACGTGGCTACTTGCTGACGGGCGATGATATGTACCTGGAATATTACTCATCAGCGCGCAGTAGCCTCGGTTCAGACCTGGAGAACATGCGCATGCACACACATGTTCCTCAGGCGCAAAAACGTCTGGACGCCCTTGTTCCCCTAATGAACAGCAAGCTTGCCCACATGGAAAAAAACATTGAACTCCGCCGTGCGCGTGGGCTGGCCGCCGTTATTCCGGATCTGCGAAGCGGCGTCGGCAAAGACATTATGGATGCAATTAGGGACGAGGTGGACGGCTACGTTGACTCTGAGAGAGATGCTCTAAGCGCGCGCGAGCAGAAATTTGAAGAAAATATGCGCAAAATGCTTGCGGTGATCATAGTCTCGAGTGTGCTGGTCTTGCTGCTCTCGCTATTAATCGCCTATGCGACCTATCGCGCGTCGCGTCGAAGAATCGATGAGTATACTATTCAGCAAGCGCGCGATTCGCTTGAATTCCAGACGGAAGCGAACAAGAAGCTGCAGCAAGTCAACGACACCTTGCAGATCAGCGAAGATAAGCTGTCAGTTACGTTGAATTCCATCGGGGACGCAGTGATCGCGACGGACAAGGATGGAAATGTAACGCTGCTGAATCCGCTTGCCGAGCATCTAACCGGTTGGACGCATGCAAGCGCCAACGGCCTGCCAATCGGTGACATATTCAACATCATCAATCAAGAAACGCGCAAGCCATCCACGATTCCGGTTATTGACGCGCTGGCTAAGGGGTCGGTGCAAGGTTTGGCAAACCACACCATTTTGATCTCTCGCGATGGGTCTGAGCGGATAATCGCCGATAGCTGCGCTCCAATCCGTGATCGTTCAGGAGAGGTCGTTGGCGCTGTCCTGGTGTTTCGCGACGTAACGGACGAGTATAATGGTCAGCAGGATGCGCGTGACAGTGCGGCGCTGATCAAGACGATTTTGAATACGGTTGTCGATGGAATCGTAACACTTCACGCGGGCACTGGCGCCATAGAAACTGTAAATCCAGCTGCTGAGCGGATGTTCGATTACACCCTGGACGAACTAATTGGAAAAAACTTTAGCCTGCTTATACCTGAGCTGAACCAGGGTCAGCAGGATGGGGCTTTCGAGACCTTCAGCGAAGGCGATGAGCGCAGCGTCATTGGCATTGGGCGCGAAGTCGTCGGCAGACGCAAAGACGGAAGTGTTTTTCCTTTGGAGATTGCCGTCAGCGAAATGTGGCTTAACGAGCAACGTCACTTTACCGGGGTGTTGCGGGATATCACGGAAAGAAGACTTGTCGAGGCGGAGCAGAAGAAGCTCGACCAGCGCTTGCATGACCTGCAATTCTACACACGCTCTCTTATTGAATCGAGCATTGACGCCCTAATGACGACGGATCCGGCAGGGATAATCACGGACGTCAATATGCAGATGGAATCTTTGACTGGATGCACGCGCGATGAACTGATAGGAACGCCCTTCAAGAACTATTTCACAGATCCAAGCCTTGCGGAAGCGGGCGTCAAGCGCGTGCTTGTTGAGAAAAAGGTTACAAACTACGAACTTACGGCAAAGTCGAGGGACGGAAAGGAAACCAACGTATCGTACAACGCGACGACTTTCTATGACCGCGATCGAGTTCTGCAGGGAGTGTTTGCAGCGGCGCGCGACATAACAGAGCGCAAGCGTCTTGACCTCGAGTTGAAAGAGAAGAACCTTGAGCTTGAGAGCGCAACGGGGTTGGCAGAAAAGGCCAATCTGGCTAAGTCTGAATTCTTGTCGAGTATGAGTCACGAGTTGCGAAGTCCGCTTAATGCCATACTGGGCTTTGCGCAGCTGATGGAATCCGACCCGCTGCCGCCAACAGATCCTCAGAAGGAAAGCATTGCTCAGATTCTGCAGGCAGGCTGGCACTTGCTGAAGCTGATCAACGAAATACTTGATTTAGCAAAAATAGAATCAAGGCAGGTTCCCATGTCAAAGGAACCTGTGTCATTGGCTGAAGTGCTGATTGAATGTCAAAGCATGATCGAGCCGCAAGCGCAGCAGCGCGGCATTGTAATGACCTTTCCACAATTCGAAACCCCTTGCTTCGTTACGGCCGATCGCACGCGCGTAAAACAAGTCATCATCAATCTTCTTACTAATGCGATTAAGTACAATGTTAGGCATGGGCTGCTTAACGTCAAGTGCGATGAATCCGATCAAGATCGCATTCGCGTCAGCATTGTCGATACTGGCGTCGGAATGACTGAGGCTCAGATGGGACAGCTGTTTCAGGCGTTCAATCGTCTTGGTCAGGAGGCTGGGGGCGAGGAGGGAACGGGCATTGGTCTTGTCGTTGCCAAGCAACTTGTCGAGCTTATGGGTGGGGTAATCGGTGTAGAAAGCACGGTTGGCGTTGGAAGCGTATTCTGGTTTGAACTCCCGTCCTCTGCCGCGCCACTAGTTATCGTTCCGGATGACAGTGCGGTTAATCCGCTTTTGAGGCATGTTGCGCAAGGGTCATTGCAGCGCACATTGCTGTATGTCGAAGACAATCCCGCAAATTTAAAACTTGTTCAGCAGATTGTGGCGCGTCATCCAGAATTGAATCTTTTGACGGCGATTGATGGAAATTTGGGCGTGGCATTGGCCCGCTCGGCGCTTCCAGAAGTCATTCTGATGGATATCAATTTGCCGGGAATTAGCGGAATTCAAGCACTGGAGATGCTGAAGGCCGATCCCCAAACGGCCCATATTCCAATTATCGCCATTAGCGCCAACGCCATGCCACGCGATGTTAAGCATGGCATGGACGTCGGATTCTTTCGCTACCTTACAAAGCCAATCAAACTGAACGAGTTCATGGATGCGCTGGATGCAGCTCTGGAGTTTGTGCAGAGTGGCAGCAATCTGGAAAGATAGGGAGGAATGAGCATATGGCAAGTTCCGAAGCCATTTTCAGCGCCAAGATACTGATTGTCGATGATCTGGATGCAAATATACTGCTCCTGAAAAGAATGCTGGTTTCGGCCGGATATTCCTCTGTCACGTCTACCAGCAATCCCCAAGATGTTTGCGATTTGTACAGCAAGAATCGCTATGCACTGATCTTGCTTGACCTTCAGATGCCAGAAATGGACGGCTTCGAGGTCATGGAGAAATTAAAAATAGCCGAGCCTGAAGGCTACCTTCCAATTCTGGTTATTACTGCGCAGCCTGAAAACAAACTGCGTGCGCTGCGGGCCGGCGCAAAGGATTTTATCAGCAAGCCATTTGAGCTGGCCGAGGTATTGGCTCGCGTTCAGAATATGCTGGATGTCCGCCTGCTGCACGATGAGGCCATTGAGCACGGAAAGAATTTGGAGCTGAAGATTCAGGAAGTAAATGCAAGCCACGAAGTGATACGCCGAAAAAATGAAGAGGTCACATTTCTTTATGAGAAAGTCCTGGCTGAGCAGAAGAGATCAGCAGAGCTAAGCCTTCTGCCTGGCGCCATGGTGGGCGTTGAGAAAGAAGAACGCCTTTCCACGAAATGGATTCGCAGCCTTTGGCTTCGTCACCCCTGGCTGCAAATTAATCTTCTGACAGCTTTTGCCGCTGGCGCTGTGGTCAGCCTGTTTCAAGGCACCATAGATAGGCTTTTGATTCTTACGATCTTCCTGCCAGTTTTGGCAGGGCAATCTGGCAATACCGGCAGTCAGGCCTTGGCGATCACGTTGCGTGGTTTCACCTTGGGTGACATGCAGCCAGGAAGAGAGCTTGTCCTGGTAAGAAAAGAGGCCCTGCTTGGCCTGCTTAACGGCGCGCTGGTTGGATTTGTCGCGGCAGTCGGCATGTATCTTGTCGCCAAGACACAGAATTCACCCAATGCCTTTATGTTGGCTTTCGTTGTCCAACTTGCCATGATTGGCAGCTGCGTCATCAGCGGAATTTGTGGGGCTATCGTACCGCTCGTACTTAGACGGTTCGGAGCCGATCCCGTCACCGCTTCAAGCATCTTCCTTACGACAGCCACGGATATCGCGAGCATGGGAATGCTCTTGGGATTGGCAACGCTGATTGTGAAGTAAACGTCGAGAGCCGATGGATGGTCGCCAGAGGTATGAGAAGGACAGAAACCTGCATGTTAAGCTCATCAGACATTCTTATGGGAAATATACTTGTCGTCGATGACATTCCGGCAAACGTTCAGCTGCTTACGCGCATGCTGACAGCGGCGGGATATTTGCGCGTTTCGTCAACAATGAATTCGCAGGAAGTGTGCGCCCTACATTCATTGAACCGCTACGATCTAATTCTTCTCGATCTTCAGATGCCTGTCATGGATGGGTTCGAAGTAATCGAAAAGCTCAAGCTGGTTGAACCAGGTGGATATCTGCCGGTGCTCGTAATCACCGCTCAGCCCAGCCATAAACTTAGGGCGCTACAAGCTGGGGCAAAGGACTTCATCAGCAAACCATTCGATCTAGCCGAAGTGCTGGCGCGCGTTCAGAACATGTTGGAGGTTAGACTCCTGTACACGGAACTGCACAAATTCAGCGATGAGTTGGAGCAGCGCGTCAAGGATAGAACATCCGACCTAAGGGAAAGTTATCTGGAAACGATTTTCACAATGACCAGAGCCGCCGAGCATAAGGACGAAGATACGGGGGCGCATGTTCAACGAATTAGTTATTACAGCCGCGACCTTGCCGTGATGCTAGGAATGGATGAGGGTTTCGTCAATAATGTTTTCTTTGCCAGTCCTATGCATGATGTCGGCAAAATTGGCATACCAGACCAAATATTGCTAAAGCCGGGCGGACATACGCCGGCAGAGTGCGAGATCATGAGAACGCACGCGGCTATGGGCGCCAAAATTCTTGGCAACAGCAAGTCGGTATATTTGAAAATGGGCGCCGAGATTGCGCTTAACCATCATGAACGATGGGATGGTGGAGGTTATCCGAATCGAAAGTCGGGCGATGAGATCCCCCTGGCGGCACGCATCGTGAATATCTGCGATATCTATGACGCGTTAAGAAGCAAGCGCTCGTACAAACCCGCATTCGATCATTTCAAAACCATGGAAATTCTGATTCGCGGTGACGGCAGAACGCAACCCGAGCATTTCGATCCAGCCGTCTTTGAAAAGTTTACCCTAAACCATGCGCTCTTTTGCGATATCTTCGAGAAAAATTCGGGACACCCTTAAGGTTCGCAAGAAACTCAGGGCAATGAGCGGCATGCTCAGGCCGCCATGAGCGCAAACAGAGACAAGTTCCACCTTCGCCCACAAGCAATGCCAATGGTGTGGCCTCCAATCTCTGCCGAGAGCTATGAAGTGGCGCGCTTTACTGGAAAATGATGGCGCTGCCCGTGAGATGTGCCCCCCCCTGCGCAGGGGTTGGACTCAACGCGAACCTTCTCCTGAATTATCAGGCCGTTTCAAGCCCTCTTGGTGCCGCGTTCGCTGCCGCCGCCACTCGTTCTTCCCCCAGTTTGTCAAGGCAGGTGACGCGGTTGCGGCCCTGGCGCTTGGCGACATACATGGCTTGGTCTGCCTGACGTTGAACGTCGGCCACGGCCTTGTGCTGCGGCCCTGCGGCGGCGACGCCGATGCTGGCCGTGATCGGCAGGCGCTGTTCTCCAATGTCCGGCATCAAACCTTCGATATCCTGGCGCAGTTTTTCGGCCAACTGCCTTGCCCCTTCCTGGTCTGTGTCGGGCAGCAGAACGGAAAATTC
This sequence comes from Alphaproteobacteria bacterium, assembly GCA_015231795.1. Classification (NCBI taxonomy): domain Bacteria; kingdom Pseudomonadati; phylum Pseudomonadota; class Alphaproteobacteria; species Alphaproteobacteria bacterium. The sequence goes on from JADGAX010000010.1 coordinate 64,755, forward strand.
CTCGCCGCCGATGCGCCCGACGATGTCGCTTTGCCGGACGCTGGAGCCCAGGCAGGCAGCGACGTTTTTCAGAACGGCATCTCCCGCCTCGTGCCCGAAACGGTCGTTGATGCTTTTGAAATGGTCGAGATCGACAAACAGCATGGCGAAATAGTTGCCAGAACGCCTAGCCTGTGACAACGCGTTGTCGCAAAGGGCGTAGTAAGCTCGGGCGTTGTACAGTCCGGTCAGCGGGTCTCTTGCCGCCATGTCAAACAATTTTTGGTTGGCTTCGACCATCGCGTGGTGGAACGAGATCGATCTTGCCGCAAAGGTGTGGAAGAAGACGCTGATATATACCATGCCCAGGCAAATGGTAACGATGGCGTTGATGGAATAGGGCTGTTCGAGATGGGCATTGGCGATGGTGACGAACAGGATCGAAACCACGGTCACCGCGATGCCTGCTATCTGCCCCAGAATCAGATAGACGCCTGGCAGGTTGAGGGCGAACCAGACGATCCGCAATTCGTCCGACGGGTTTAGGAAGAAGACGGCGGCGAATTGCAGCAGCGATTCCGCAGCATAAAGAACCGTGATCGGCGTCATCCAGGAAGGCCGGGCGCGCAGCAGCAGATAGCAGATCAGGCTGGACAGGAAATAAGGCTTGGCGATCAACAGATATCTGGCGTCGAACTGTGTGGCCCCGATATGGGCAGACAGCAGGAACAGCCCTGTTATAACCGTCGAGAAGGCGAGGATGGCCAGGGCGAAGCGGTAGCGGAATTGCTGGAACTCCTCCCCCTCGCGAAAGACCGCAGAGCCAAAGAAAAGACCACTATAACGTGATTCCGCCATGATTTCCCCGCTCAGATTTTAAGCTTCTTTCAGCAATCCCCGTTGCTCGCCTTCCTTTCGACGATGCAGTTCAGCTTGTGCTTTACCCCTCACTTTTCAAGGGGGATTGGCTGGGAGTTCAGGGTGTCGTCTAGTGGGCTAGGAGAAGCCCTCTGCACAACCATTTGATATGTTTTGCTTTTCCATGGGCCAGGATATTTGGCGGAGCGAGGGCCGCATGAACGTGATGGGTAAAATCAAAACCGACCAGCGATGGGTAATCCAGCACCTCCTCGATCACATCCTGCACACAGCAAATGAGAGCTTCAGGGAAAGGCAGCTAGTGCAAATCGGTGTAAATACACAAACAAAAGCGCCAGCAGTGAAGAGTCCTAATGCGAGAGAACACATTGATTCTTTAGTGGCGCTAGCTGGAGTTTGAAGTCAGCATGCTTGGCGGTATCCTGATTGCCGACGCCATCCAAAGAACAATGATTGCCGCCCAATCTGTCGCCATGTCGGTCGTCGTCGTCGATCCCAACGACGAGGCGGCGTTTGTTTTTTATGAGGCCTTCGGATTCCAGCCGTTGCATGGGCCGGAAAGGAGAAAGTTTTTGACGTTTAGGGCAGATTTCTAATTCCAAATTGTGAAAACTGAGCGGGACTGGTCGAAGCCGCCGATTGTTCCACCCTTCTTTACGAATTTCTCTACTTGTGGCCGATTGGCCCCAATTGCATGGACAGCAGGCGCACCAGATCTGACTGGCGCTTGGTGTTGGTCTTGCCGAAGATGGCGCTTAACTGACTGCGCAAAGTCGGCATCGAAACGCCGAAATCGACGGATAATTCCTCAAGCGATTTTCCCGTCAGCATCGCGCCGGCTAAACGCGCTTCGCTGGCCGTCATGCCATACCATTCCATCAGCACCTTCTCGGCGCTTGGTGGGTCGGCGTCGGGATCGGAAATGAAAACGATGGCCGCCGCTTCGGCGCTCATCCCCTCCGGGTGCGAGGAAAGTGGCGCGGTCAGCAGCGTATAGGGTGTTTTCATGGATTTTCTGGAAATGCGCATTCCCTTTCCGGGCCCCATCTGCGCCCGACAGGCAGGATCGACGGCGGCCGCGATCTGCGCCAGCAGGATCTGGTTTTCGCGCTCTGCCGATGCGCACAGCTTCCCTTCCCGCATGACCAGCCCGTCGTTGGAGGCGGCCATGTTCTTGGCGCGCCGATTGGCGAACAGGATGCGCCCGCTGTCTCCGATCAGAACCACGCCAAGCGTAAGGGCGTCAAGGGCCGCTTCGGTCAGGCGCGTTGTCATCGACCTGTGCGCGGCCAGCATGCGCCGGATGCGGAAGGCCCGCTGGAAATAGGGAAGAACGATGGAAAAGGCGTCCACATCGGCTTGCGTGAACGGCCCACTGGCTTCTGGGCGGATCAGACCAAGGAAAGCGCAGGTGTCGCCGTCGGCGGCGCTCATCAGCATGATTTCTTCGGCGCCGAATGGCGCCAGCAGTTCCTTGTAAACTTGGCTGGCCTTGAAGTTTTGACTGGGGCAGGCGTCCGCTGAACTGACAGCCTTGCCGAGATTGGCGAAGAAGTAAGGGGCGCGCGGATCAAGGCGAACATAAAGATTGTTGTAAAGCTCGGCCAACTCGCGAGGATAGCCGACAATAATGGTTTCATAGACCATTAGCGTATTGATGTCGCATTCGACGAATTGCGCACCCTTGGCGCCTAGCCGCGCGGCCAGGACCTCCATGCAATGGGGCCAGATTTCCGGCTGGCAGGCGGAATCACAGATCAGCCCAGCCGCCTTTAACAGTTCAATCTCCGACATTCGCGTCCCCCATGCCTGAATTTAATCCAGGCTTTTTTTTAAGCATCATTCATTTGAATGATGACGATCAATCAATTTTTTCAAATAACTTCAGCAGGGCTTTTAAGCCGCGCACGCGACCATCCATCGCGGAGTAAAATGACGCAGGGAGAAGGTTACCGCCTAATAAATAAGCCATAAGGGCGGAAATGAGAGAACGGCTAGATACTGGGACAATAACAAAAAATGGCAGTTCGTATGTTGGACATGCCGCGCCGCAAAAGGGCGGGCCTGTTGTTGTGCCTTCCGCTCATCTGCTTTCCACCGCCAGCTATGAACGCCTGGGGCCAGACCTGATCCTGCAAGGCGAAGGTGGTGAGCGATTTATCATTAGCGATTTCTTCGCCACCTCCACACCCCCAGATTTAATTAGCGAGGACGGTGCTAGCATTTCTGGCGATTTAGCCGCGCGTTTAGCCGGTCCATTGGCGCCCGGACAGTTCGCTCAAGTCGGCAATGGAATCGACCGGCACGCGATCGGGCGGGCCGACACGCTGTCGGGTGACGTCGCCGTCATCCACGCCGACGGCAGCAAGGCCATCTTGCACAAGGGCGATGCGGTCTTTCAGGGTGATGTGCTGCAGACGCCTAAGGGTGCTTCGGTCGGCCTAGTCTTCATGGACGGCACTTCTTTGGCCTTGGGGTCGAACGGGCGCATGGTCCTTGATCAAATGGTCTACGACCCAGCGACGCAAAGCGGCAAATCAGCCTTCTCGCTGATCCAAGGTTCGTTCTCGTTCATGTCGGGGCAGATCGCCAAGACGTCGCCCGACGCCATGACAATCCGCACGCCGGTTGCAACCATCGGAATCCGAGGCACCCTGGGCGTCGGAGAATACACCCCAGGGCATGGACTGACCGCCGCCATCGTTCCCGAGCGGGGGGAGGTGACGGGCGAAATCGCCATTACCAATGCGGCGGGCACCCAGGTTCTCAACCAGCCCAGCACGGCCTTGCAGGTTGGCACCTTCTTCACACCGCCATCGACGCCCGTTGTGGTTTCGGCGGCGCAGTTGACGAGCAGTTTTGCGCAATCCCTGGCCATATTGCCGCAGTCAAATGCCGCCCAGCCCGTCCAGGAACAGTTGCGCGACATTCGGCCCGACATGCAGGGGCCGCGTCTGGAACTGTTGCGCGATGCGCCGCTTCGCGACAGCAAGGCAGCAACCTCAACCAGTGCGCCAAGGGCCGATGAGGCGTTTGCGCAAACGGCGCAGCAAGCGATTGACCAGGCATTGGAGCGCGGCCTCGCCATCAATGACGCCCAGAACGCCGCGATGCGCGTCAAGTCCGTTTTCGAAAAGGCTGTCGGCTCTGGCCTAGCCTACGACAAGGCGATGCTTCAGGCAGGCGAGATGGCCGCCAAGCTGGGTCTACTGGCGCCGGGCGCCGCCGAAGGAAAAAACCCGTTTCTGACGATGTGGGACATCATCAGCCACGACAGCAAGCCCATCGATGTGGCGACCTTGTCCGCCTTTCGCGTGACGGCGGCGCAAGCCGTCACTGTCAGCGAGTCGGCGGTCTCGGCCATCAGGGCTTCGGCTGCCGTGCAGGGAATTGGCGGAACGGATCAGGTCGGCAACAGCAGAAACGTTTCCTCCACCTCGTCCGATTACCGCAACGACGTGGTATCCAATTCAAGCGGCGGTTCGTCCTCATCCGGGAAGTCCAGCACATCCGGCAAGGCGGTCGATGGTTACATTGAGGGTGCTACCGTTTTCGCCGACGCCAACATGAATGGCCAATGGGACGCTGGCGAAGCCAGGTCGACGACAGGCGTCGGCGGCGCATTTACCCTGACCGGCGGAAGCGGCCCCATCGTCGTCCAGGGCGGTATCGACGCTTCGACGGGAGAGGCCTTCACCGGCGTCCTGACGGCGCCGGCAGGATCGACGGTGGTGACGCCGCTGACCACGTTGATGGACTCGATGATCCGCCACCAGGGTCTATCGGCCGATCAGGCCAAGGCCAAGGTCGCCGAAGCTGCGGGCGTTTCCAGTTCGGTCGATCTGACGAAATTGGATCCGGTGGCGGCCAGCCTCGATCCTGCGCAGGCGTCAGTCGCCAGCCAGATCATGGCGGCGGGCGTCAAGATCCACAACACGGTGGTACAGGCGGCCAATCTGATCCTGGGCGCGGCATCCAGCAGCGGCGTTGACGCCAACGCGGCCGCCCAGGCGCTGTATAAATCAATGGCTGCCACGATGATAGCAAATGGGGCGGCAACCGATCTCAGCAGCAGCACAACGCAGATCGAGAGCCTGATTACCAACGCCGCTGGCAGCGGCGGACTAAATCTGGGCGCAGGAGAATTGGCAAGTCTGGCTGCAGCCAAGACCCAGGCCGCCGAAGTCATCAAGGCCAGCAACGCCGCCATCGAGGAATTGAGCGGCACCGGCACGTCATTCCTGACCGACCTGGCCAAGATTGCCATCGTCGCTCAGACCAGTTCGGCGCAGGCCATCCAGGAAGCCGTCGCCGATCCGACGAAACTGGAAACACTGGTCAACCGGTTCTCGGGCGCTGCGCTGGATGCCGCCGTGTCGCAGGTTGACGCCGCCTCCGTTGGCGCCAGCGCCAGCGCTACGGATGGCGACGACACGCTGTCGGGCACGACAGGCGCCGATTCAATCAGTGGTCTCGGCGGAAATGACCGCATAAGCGGCGGCGTCGGCGACGACAGGCTCTTGGGCAATGCAGGCAATGACCTGATTTACGGCGGTGGCGGCAATGACTGGCTTTCTGGCAGCGACGGAAACGACCAATTGTCGGGCGGCGAAGGCCAAGACAGCGCCGCGTTTTCTGGCGCCATGGCTGACTATTCGGCAACAGTCGTCGGCAAGCGTCTGGCGATCATTGGCGAGGGCAACGATCTGGTCTGGGATGTCGAGCGCCTCGGCTTCTCAGACGGCGACCTAACCCTGTCTTTGGGCGGTGGACAGCGTTTTCAAGTCAACGAGCATGATCACGGCAATCAAGCTCGGCCCAGCATGGCGTCCTTTCAAGATGGTCGCTGGCTGAGCCTTTGGGAATCGTCAAGCCAGGACGGCAGCGGCACGGCGGTCATGGCCCGCCTGTTCGACGCGCAAGGCCGACCGCAGGCGGAATTCCAGGTCAATACGGGCACGCAAGGCGACCAGTCGTCGCCCAGGGCAGCCGTGCTGGCCGACGGTACGGCGGTCGTGCTGTGGCGCTCGGCAGGACAGGATGGCGATCAGGGCGGAATCTACGCCCAGCGCATCGGCAGCGACGGATTGAAGCAGGGTGCCGAGTTTTGCATCTCGGATCAGGGCGCCGGCGAACAACGCATGCCCGATGTGGTGGCGCTTAAGGATGGAGGCTTTGCCGCCAGTTGGGTCGAGGCGTCTGGCCGTGACGGCAGCGGCTCGGGCGTTTACGCCAGGCTTTATACGCCAACTGCCTCGGATGTCTTCCAGATTTCCCAGACCAGCGCCGGAAATCAGGAATCGCCTGTGCTGGCGGCGTTGGCCAATGGCGGCTTAACCGCGGTTTGGACGCAGGCGGATGGTGTCTATGCCAGAAGTTTCGATGCAACCGGCGCCCCCATCGGCGGGGAATTTCGTCTGACCAGTCAGGTGGGCATTCAGCCAGATGTCGTTCAACTGGCCGACGGCAATCTGGTTGCAGCTTGGCGTCAGACGGGGGCGGGCGGCAACATCCAGGGCAAGGGTGTTCTGTTCTCGTCTGACGGGGCCACGGTCGGCAGCGTCTTCGCGCTCGATCTGACGGCAAATCTGGCCGATGCGCCGCTTACGCTGGCCGCGATGAGCGATGGGCGCTTCGCCGCCGCCTGGACCGGACTTGAAACGACGGCGGCAGGCACGGAGATCGAGGGGGTTTTTGCCCGCCGGTTTGAAGCAAACGGCACACCTTCAGCCGCCAGCTTCCGAGTCAGCCTCGATGATGGCGCAACGGCGGGCAACGCAGCCGTCGCAAGCCTTCCCGGCGGCGACTTCATCGTCGCTTGGGAAGATCTCAGCGGTCGTGATGGCGATCAAAGCGGCATTTATCAGCAACGCTACGCCCCGGATGGCACCGCCTATGGTTACACCGTCACGGCATCGGACGACGACAACAATCTGGCGGCTTTGGGAGGATTTGCCACCATCGACGGCGGCGATGGAACCGACACGCTGAATTTAAAGGGCGCCATGGGCCGCTTCAAGATCGAAGCCGCCGATGGCGGATTTGCCGTCGTCGATCGCCTGAAAGACGCGATCTGGGGCGATCTGGGTTCGGCCCTGGTGCTGGATGTCGAAAACCTGTCTTTTGCGGATGGCGAGATTTCCATCATATCCGATGACGGCGGAATTCAACTGGTCGGCGGCGACGGCAACGACATCTTCACGCTGGGCAAGGGAGTAACTCAAGTCTCGGCGGGCGATGGCAACGACATTCTGCGCCCCGATGGCAAGCTGGATTTAAGCGGCCTTGTCTTTGACGGCGGCGATGGACTTGACGCTTTGCATCTAGGCATCGTTCACAGCGTTACCGACGCCGATTTCTCGGGCCTGGGTTCCGTCGAACGGGTCGTGGTCGAAGCCAATCTGCATCAAGCCAGCGTCGGTCTGGGCGAGCGATCTGAGGCAACCGGCGTTGAAATTGTGCAAGTCGCTGCGGGAGCGGGCGACAGCGTCATTGACGCCTCGGCACGAACCCAGACCATCACCCTGGTCGGAGGCGGTGGCGACGACAGTCTGATCGGCGGCGGCGGAAGCGATGTGGCGGTCTTCTCGGGCAACATGTCCGGATATCGTCTGAGGGGCGGCATCAACGAGATTACGGTCACTGACATAAATGCGGCTGACGGAAATCAGGGAACGGATACGCTCAAAGACATCGAAATCCTGCGCTTTGCCGATGGCGATATCCGTCTTGTTCCTGGAAACCAGGAATTCAGGGCCAACACGACAACGACAGGGGCCCAGACGGTTCCCGAAATCACGGGCCTGAAAAATGGCGGTTATGTTGTATCGTGGTCAGGCAATATGCCAGGCGACAGTTATGGCGTCGCCATGCAGATCTACGATGCGAACGGCGTGCCTGTCGGCAACGAAAGCCAAATCAACACCTACACCGCATCCGCACAGCTCTATTCCTCTCACATTGCCCTGGACGACGGGGGCTTTGTCGCGTTGTGGACATCTTATCAGGACGGCAGCTATTACGGCGTGTATGGACAGCGCTTTGACGGAGTGGGCCAGAAGATAGGAAGCGAATTTAGGATCAATACCTATACGTCGGGATACCAGGACCGTCCGAAGGGCGCCCTTTTAGACGGCGGCCAGCTTGCCGTGGTTTGGCAGTCGGATGACCAGGATGGCAGCGGTTACGGGGTCTACGCCCAGCTTCTGGATTACGATGGACAAAAGATTGGCAGCGAGTTCCAGGTTAACGAGCTAACGAACAACCACCAGATCAATCCAAGAATTACCCCGCTTGAGGGCGGCGGTTTTGCCGTTGTCTGGTGTTCTCTGGCCGACGAAGCCACCAACTATAATGTCCACTGCCGCATCTACAACGAAAATGGAACGGCCAGAACGGCGGAGTTCCAGGCTAACGTCTTAAGCCAGGATATTCAGTACACACAGCACGTGGCCGGTCTTGGCGACGGCAGCTTCGTCGTGGTCTGGCAGTCGAATCCCAGCCAGGATGGCAATGGCATCGGCGCTTTCATGCGCCGCTTTGCAGCCGATGGCCAGGCGCTGACCGGCGACATCCAAGTCAACACCTACACAATCAGCTCCCAAGGGTTGGCTGCCGTGGCTAGCTTGGAGAATGGCGGTTTTGTCGTCGCCTGGCAGTCATACGGCCAAGATGGCAGCGGTTACGGCATCTTCGGCCAGCGCTACAACGCCAACGGCGAGAAGGCCGGTGGTGAATTTGCCATCAATACATTTACTCCGGGCGATCAATCTTATTGTGAAATAACGGGTCTGTCTGATGGCGGCTTTGCCGTCACCTGGCGGTCATGGGGCGTCGATGGCAGCGACTATGGCACTGCCGTCCGGCGCTTCGATGCCAATGGCGACGCCGTCGGCTTGCCGGTTCTGGCCGGCGGCGCCGGAAATGACGTGCTGCGCGTGCAAACCGGATTCGACGTTGTTGCAGGCGGAGCGGGGAGTGACAGCCTGCTGGGCAGCACAGGCGCCGATACGTTCCTGTTCGCGGCAGGCGACGTCGAGTTGAACGAACAAATTGACGGCGGGGGCAATGTCGATACGCTTCAGGTGGCAGGCGACAACGACTTCTCATTGGCGTCTCTTTCCAATGTCGAGCGCATGGAATTCGTTGGCGCTGCCAAGGCCACATTCTCTGGCTCTCAGATTGCCGCCATCGCCGAGATCATAGGCAACGAGGCAGGAAATACCGTCGAGGCAGTGGCGGGTCTTGGCGCTACGGTCAGCCTGTCGTCGCTGGTCTTCAATGAATGGACGGCGCTACAGGACAGTATCCTGCTTCGAGGAGCGTCGGGGAACGAGTCACTGACGGGAACGGCCTATGCCGACACGCTGGAAGGCGGGGCTGGCGCGGATAAGCTGGCAGGAGGCGCCAGCGATGATGTATTCACCCTGGCGGCGGGCGATGTAACGGCCGGAGAGACCATCGATGGCGGTTCGGGCACGGATACGCTGTTGCTGACGGGCAGCAACGACTTTCGCCATTCCGAAATATCTCTTGTTTCGATCGAGGCATTGACATTCGCCGCCGAGGATGAGGCAAGCGCCACCTTGCGCGGAAGCCACGGCATGGCGCTGACTCGCGTGACCGGCGACGGCAATGCCAATCACATTATCGTCAACGGCGCGACAGACGGCACAGTTTCCCTGGCGGGCATCGGCACTTTCCTGTCTTGGACGGATGGGGTGGATAGCATCGCGCTGAACGGCGCAACGGGCAATGAAACCCTGATCGGAACCCAGAAATCCGATGTTATCCGCGCCGGCGCCGGTGACGATGTTATCATCTTTGATGCCAACGACAGTCTGGTTGATGGCGAGACCGGTACCGACACGCTGCGGCTTGAAAGCGATGTCGATTTTAGAGCGATTGAAGACGGTGTCATTCTGAACATCGAGGTTTTGGATCTGGCTGGCAGCGGCGGCCGCATCGCGCGCTTGTCCGAAGCCGATGTGCTGGCCTTCTCTGGCGAGACAGATACGCTGACGGTTACGGGTGATTCCAGTGACCTTCTTTATTTGCATGGGAATTGGATAAACTCGGGGGCATCCTGGACGGGCGGCGGCGCCACCATCATCGTGACTGGCGATGTGAATGTGCTGCAAAGCAGTGCTGCCATCGATAGTAGCGGCGGCTCTGAAGATGGGATTGAGCTATTCCTGGGTAGCCGGACCGGCTATCGCATCACCGGCGGCGCCGGTGGCGCCACTGTCACCGACATTGACGCTGGAGATGGCGCCAACGAAGGCAGCCGTTTTGTTGCCGCGGGAACGACACTGCGTTTCCAAGATGGCGATCTGGCGCTTTCGGAAACCGCCGGGGAATTTAGAATCAATACGACAACCGATGGCGTTCAACGCAGCCCCGCCGTGGCGGCGCTGAAGGGAGCCGATGGCGGTTATGTGGCCGTGTGGGATGGCAAATATCCAGATGATTCCACGGCCATTGTTATGCAGCGTTATGATGCCGCAGGCACGCCGGTTGGAAGCGAAACCAGGGTCAACACCGCCCTGCAGTCCAATGCCGTTCCCCCCGCCAACATCGTCCAGTCAAATCCGGCGGTGCAGGGGCTGGCGGATGGCAGCTACGTGGTCGCTTGGCAATCCTCGCCTCAGGACGGCAACGGCTATGGCATCTATATGCAGCGCTTCGATGCCAATGGACAGGCCCTGGGTGTCGAAACCCGGGTCAACAGCTACGTCACCTACGATCAGATCAATCCGGCGATTACAGTACTTTCAGATGGCGGCTTTCTGGTCGCCTGGCAATCAAACGTTCAAGACAGCAGCGGTTACGGCGTTTATGCCCAGCGCTATGACGCCGATGGCGCAGCACAGGGTGCCGAGCGATATATTCCAACCAACACCTCTTACAACCAGTGGGAAACGTCCCTGGCAGGCTTAACCGGCGGCGGCTACGTGGCGGTCTGGTCTTCCATGCAAGCAGGTAGCGGCACGGTCGGCTATGATATCTACTACCGGATCGTCAAGGGCGACGGCACCAACTTGACATCCGGGCTTCTGGCCAACAACACGCAAACCGACGGGCAGACCTTGCCAGCGGTGACGGCATTGCAAGATGGCGGGTTCGTGGTTGCCTGGCAGTCGGCTGGGCAGGACGGAGAAGGAACGGGCATCTATTTGCGCCGGTTCAACGCCAGCGGCACCGCTCAGGGCGAAGAGGCACAAGTCAACGTCACCAGCACCTACGACCAGTCACAGGTGGCCTTGACCACGCTGTCCAATGGCCGTTTTGTCGTGACATGGCAATCGGGCGGCCAGGATGGCAGCGGCAGCGGCATTTTCGCCCGCCTCTATTCAGCCGCCGGTGTGGCTCAGGGCGACGAATTCCAGGTCAACAGCTTTACGAATCTTGATCAAAGCTTTCCCTCAATCTCTGCACTGGCAGATGGCGGTTTCGTGGTGACTTGGCAGTCCGTTGGACAGGACGGTTCCGACAACGGCATTTTCGGCCAGCGCTTCGATGCCAGCGGCCAGCCGGTTGGGTCGGTCAGCCTGACCGGCAGCAATGGCACCGATATTCTTGTTTCCGGCGGCGCCTTCCAAGCCATCGATGGCGGCAGCGGGGCCGATACCCTTCTGGGTGGCTCGGGGCGCGATTACTTCCGCTTTGATGAAGGCGACATCGAGGCGGGCGAAACAATTTCCGGCGGCGGCGGAACCGACAGGCTGCTGGTATCCGGCAACAACGATTTCCGCTTGGCTTTGCTGTCCGGCGTCGAGGAAGTGTGGTTTGAGGACAGCGGAACCATTACGCTTTCCGGGCAGCAACTTTCGGACATGACGGCTGTCAAAGGGGATGCCGGTTCCGGCGTCAATCTTATTCAAGCCCGTGCGTCTTTGGACGGCAGCGCCGATCTGCACAACATCACTTTTTCCTCCTGGAATGCAGGCAACGACAGCATCAAGCTGCTTGGCGGTTCGGGAAATGAAACGCTGGCCGGTTCGGACGCCGCCGAAGGATTCTGGGGCTACGCTGGCGCCGATAGCATGTCGGGTGGAGGCGGCAACGATGTCTTCGCTTTCAATACCGGGGATGTCCCTGCGGGTGAGGTGATCGACGGTGGCGCTGGGATTGACACCCTAACCATGAACAGCAGCACTGATTTCTCGCTGGCAACCATTTCGAACATTGAGGGAATTCGCTTTACCTCATCGGCCTCCTCCAGCAGCACGGCCACCTTCTCAGGCTCGCAAGTCTCGGGTTTCACCTCACTGACCGGAGACGCTTATGCAAACAAACTTGTTATTAATGCTGAAGAAGGCGGAACCGTCACCTTGGCTGGCCTGACCACCTTCGTATCCTGGTCGCAGACCGGCGATTCCATCGCGATAAACGGAAGCGACGGTAACGAGACACTGACCGGCAGCGCATGGCGTGACACGATTTCCGGGGGAAGCGGAAACGACGTCCTGAACGGTGGTGCCGAAAAGGATACGCTGTTGGGTGGCGAGGGTGACGATACCCTGATTCTCGACGCGCAGGATATGTCCGTCGATGGACAAAATGGCACCGATACACTCAGGCTTCTAGCCAGCGCGGATTTTCGCTCGATCGCTGACGGGGTTATCCGAGGGATTGAGCAAATAGACCTTATCACCGGAAGCAACATTACGCTTCGAATGGCCGTGATCGACGCATTATCTCTTTCAGGCACGACCGATCAGGTGCTGATTGCTGGCGACAGCAACGATCACCTGGTCCTTTATGGAAGCTGGACGCTGACTGGGCAGCAGACAATCAACGATGTGTCCTACAACGTCTACGACGCAGGGGTTAGCGCAAGCGGGCATGCCATCGTTCGCACACAGTCGTCTCTTGCAGTAACCTTGGCGCAAAGCGGCGGCTCCGGCAACGACACACTGACAGGCACGTCTGATGGCGATATTCTAGCTGGCGACGCCGGTAATGATGTTCTATCAGGCCTGACCGGCAATGACGAACTGAATGGCGATGCTGGCAACGATACGCTGTCCGGCGAAGATGGAAATGATCTTCTTAATGGCGGCATTGGCGCCGACATCGCCCTTTTTTCTGGAAGCATGTCAGGTTATCGTCTGAGCGCTGGTGTCGGCGTGATCACCGTGACCGATACCGATCTCGCAGACGGCGATTCCGGAACTGATACACTTTATAATGTGGAAACCCTTAGATTCTCCGATGGCGACTTGTCTCTCGCCCGCCGCGATGAATTCCGGGTCAACACCACGACGGATGGCAAACAGCAAGCGCCTAGAATCGCCGCTTTGGCCGATGGCGGCTATGTCATAGCCTTCGATGGCATCATGGCGGATGGCCGCGTTGGCGTCGCGGCACAAAGATATGATGCCTTTGGCGTGCCTGCTGGCGCCGAGGCCCAAGTCAACACCATCGTCAACAACGACCAGTATGCAGCATCCGTTGCAGGGCTGGCTGACGGCGGATTTGTCGTTACTTGGCACACCTATGGCCTGGATGGCAACAGCACCGGTATCGCCTTGCGCAGGTTCGATGCCAATGGGCAGGCGATTGGCGAAGAAACTGCAGCCAACACCTACACGATCGGCGTTCAGAACAACCCGGAAATCGCCGCATTTGCCGATGGCGGGTATGTCGTCACTTGGAGTTCCAATAGCCAGGATGGCAGCGGTTATGGCATTTTCGGACAACGCTTCGATGCCAACGGACTGAAGGCTGGCAGCGAATTTCGCGTCAACGAGACAACGGCCGATTCTCAATATGCTCAGAAAGTTTCCGCCATCAAGGATGGCGGATTTGCCGTCACCTGGGGTTCGCTGTCTACGGATGGCAGCGATTTCAATGTGTTCGCGCGGCTGTACGATGCCAGCGGCAATGCCGCAACGGGCGAATTCATGGTCAACCAAACGGTTGCCGATAGACAGCACTATCCCTACATCGCAGCACTCAATGACGGGCGGATCGCCGTCGCTTGGGCGTCGAATCTTCAAGACGGCAACTATATGGGCGTCTATTTGCGGCTTTACGACTCTCAAGGCCAAGCCTTGGGAGGGGAAACCCGCATCAACACATACATCAGCAGCAACCAGACCTACCCAACCATCGCCAGCCTGGAAGATGGCGGTTTCATCGTCAGTTGGATGTCGTACCAGGATGGCAGCGACTACGGCATCTACGCCCAACGCTATGGCTCCGACGGACTGGCGGCGGGAGGAGAATTTCGCGTCAACAGTTATACGGCGGCTGGGCAGGGCTATCCGCGGGCGACCGGCCTGCCTGATGGCGGTTTCGTCATCACTTGGCAATCGAACTTGCAAGATGGCAGTGGGCTAGGGGTTTACGCCCAGCGCTATGACTCCAACAGCAACCCGATTGGTCTTTATGATCTTACTGGCGGCATGGGCAATGATGTCTTGTATGCCGAAAGCGGCTTCCAGGCCATTGCGGGCGGCGGTGGCGCTGATACGTTGATCGGCGGCGATGGAGCCGACGCCTTCCGTTTTGCCGCAGGCGACGCCGTGGCGGGCGAGCGCATCGACGGAGGCGCAGGCATTGACGTACTGCAAGTATTGGGCAGCAACGATTTATCGCTGGCCACCTTGGTTTCCATCGAGCGGCTGCGCTTCCAAGGCGCTGCGACCATTACCCTGTCGGCGGATCAAGCCGAAGGGATTGCCTTGGCGACCGGTGACGCCAACATCAATGCCATGACCGTCAATGCCGCAACCGGCGGTACGGCTGACCTGTCCGCCATTTCCTTCCTGAGCTGGACGGCGGGCAGTGACAGCGTCATTCTGAATGGCGCGGCAGGAAACGAAACACTGACGGGAAGCAATGAATGCGACATCATTTCCGCAGGTGGCGGCGATGACATCGTCATTTTCATTGGCGAAGATTTCGTTGCGGGCGAATCGGTCGAGGGCGGCGCCGGAACGGATACGTTAAAAGTGCTTGGCGACACGGATTTCAATTTGGGTAGTGTGACCGGATTTGAGGCCCTTGCCTTTGCCGGCGAGGCCGAGGCCGGTTTTGGCTCCGCTCAAATCGTGGACATTTCCACAGTTACCGGCGATGCAAATGCCAACACGCTTGTTGTCATGGTAAGCGAAGGATCATCCATCGAGCTTTCGGGCAAAAACTTTGCAAGCTGGACATCCCAGCAGGACATTATCCTGCTGATTGGTTCGCAAGGAAGCGAGTTTTTGTCTGGATCCAGCCATGACGATACGATTGACGGCGGTACAGGTGCCGATACATTGCTGGGAGGCGCTGGCAATGACGTCTTCCTATTCGCGGCAGGCGATGCCATCGCGGGCGAAACAATTGACGGCGGCTCGGGAACCGACACTCTCAGACTTTCTGACAGCAACGACTTCTCATATGCCACACTGAGTTCCATCGAGTCCCTTTCATTTGCAAGCGCCGCCACCGCCACGCTGCTTGGCAGCCAAGCAGGCACGCTCTCAAAGATCGCGGGGTCGGTGGGCGTCAACAGCCTTGTCGTCACCGGCGCGTCCGACCTGTCCAACCTCGTCTTGGGGACCGATTGGTCAGAAGGAATTGATTCGATCCTTCTGCAAGGTGGAATTGGGGGGGACATCATTATCGGAAGCGGCCTAGACGATACGCTCAGCGGTGCGGCGGGTGCGGATCGCCTGACAGGTGGCGCTGGCAATGATATTTTCACGCTGGCCGCGGGCGATTTCGAGGCAGGGGAAAGCCTGATCGGCGGCACTGGCAATGACAGCCTTGTCGTCTCGGGCAGCAACGATCTGCGCAATGGCGATATTTCAGGCGTCGAGTCAATTGTATATGTGGCAGACGCGACGATTGCGCTCACTCATGCCCAACTTTCAGAAATCACGACCATCTCTGGTGGCGCAGGGGGCGACAATCTCATAATTTCCGCCTCGAATAGCGCCACGATCGATCTATCATCCAAAACATTCCTGTCATGGACCGCGGGCGAGGACGGCATTTCGCTCGTAGGCGCTGCGGGAGCCGAAACCTTGATCGGCAGTGCAAACGCTGACACGTTTTGTTTCGCTTCGGGTGACGCCATTGTCGGCGACAGCGTCGACGGCGCCGCAGGCAATGATGTGCTCTTGCTTCTGGGCAGCAACGATTTCACCAATGCTTCAATGTCCAGCGTCGAATATATCACCTTCCAGGCGGCAGCCACGGCAACGCTGACAGGCGATCAGGCCGAGGCCCTCCTTGGCGTTACTGGCGATGCGGGGCAAAACCGCGTTGCGGTGCAGGCCGCCGCGGGAGAAACCGTTAGCTTGGCAGGAATTGCTGATTTTGCCTCATGGACCTCAAGCCAGGATTGGCTGATTCTGTCGGGGGCCGGTGGCAATGAAAATCTAACCGGCTCAATTCAGGCAGATAGTTTATGCGGCGGTGCCGGAGCAGACCATTTGGCGGGTGGCTCCGGCAACGACGTTTTTGTTCTGGCCGCCAGTGACGTGGCGGCGGGTGAATTAATTGATGGCGGCGGCGGTTCCGACAGTTTGTATCTAACCGGCAGCAACGATTTGCGTCAGGCAACGCTGTCAGGTCTTGAGTCCCTCGTCTTTGCAGGTGAAGCTACGGCGCGCCTGCTGGGCAGCCAGACGGCACAACTCCAGACGATTGCCGGAAATGCGAACGTCAACACAGTGATTGTCGAGGCGCTGGCAGGAACCTCGGTCAGTCTTGCTCATTTCGCCTTTGATTCCTGGTCGGTGGGAAGCGACGCCTTGTCGCTTGTCGGCGCCGCTGGCTCGGAAACACTCATCGGGACCTCGCAGCGAGATACCATTATTGGCGGTACTGGGGCGGATACGCTTTTGGGCGGTGGCGGCAGCGACATATTCCTGCTTTCATCCGACGATATCGCTGCAGGTGAGACGATTGACGGCGGCGCCGGGTCTGACGTCTTGCTGATTTCTGCAGACTGCGATTTCACCCAGGCCAGTCTCGTCTCGATCGAGGGATTGAGCTATTCAGGCGCTGTAACCGCCAATCTGACATCCTCTCAGGTCGGCGGCTTGACAACGGTAACCGGCGATGGAAACGCCAACATCCTTGCCGTCAGCGCCGAATCCGGGGGCTCTGTCAGCCTAGCCGCCATCACCAGCTTCATCTCTTGGACGGATGGCGTTGACAAGATAGAGATCAGCGGCCTAGAGGGCGACGAAACCCTTACAGGCAGCAGCCAGACCGACACCGTTCTGGGCGGCCTTGGCAACGACATGATCAATGGCGGCGGCGGCGCCGATTCCCTTTTCGGCGAAGATGGGGACGACACCTTTCTGTTTGCGGCCTCTTCATTTGCTTTTGGCGAAACAGTCAATGGCGGTGCGGGGACAGATGTCCTTCGCTTGACCGGCAGCAACAATTTCTCCGCTGGCAGTCTTTCTTCAATCGAGATTCTATCCTTTTCCGCCAGCGCGACGGCCACCTTGTCGGCCAGTCAGTTCGAGGCGTTGACGTCGATCAGCGGCGATGACAACGCCAACACTGTTTGTGTTCAACTGGCGACCGACGACAGTTTCGACCTGTCCGACATCAGCAAGTTCTTGTCCTGGTCGGCGACGTCAGACGCATTCTCTCTGATTGGCGCGGGCGGCAGCGAAATCATCACGGGCAGCGTTTATGGCGATTTCATCTCCGGCGGCGGTGGAGCTGACAGCCTGTCGGGCGGGACAGGCAATGACCGGTTTGGTTATGCGGGTGGAGAAGCCGTTAGCGGAGAGGCCATCGAAGGTGGCGAGGGGATCGACGCGCTTGTTGTTTCTGGAAGCGAGAATTTTGCTCTCGTCACCTTGGGCGCGATTGAGGGCGTGGAATTCGCGGGCACGGCCTCTGCCAGCTTCTCGGCCAGTCAGATCGGCCTGGGACTTTCGCAAAGCGCCGCCATCGTCGGCGACAGTCACGACAATACGCTGACAATTTCTGCGCAGGCCGACGAGGACGTTAGTCTGGCGCAATTTGCCTTTACCGACTGGACTGGTTTTGACGACTGGGTCCGCTTGATAGGCGCTTCGGGCAATGAGAATCTAACCGCCACCAGCCAATCCGACAGCATTTCAGGTCTGGGTGGCGATGACGTTTTGATCGGTCTTGGCGGCGGCGACCTGCTTCGTGGCGGCTCGGGCAGCGACCTGTTTGTTGAGCGGACCGGCCAGAACGCTTTATCGTCCAGCGCCAGCTCGTTGGATGTGATCGAGGACTTCAACTGGTTCCTGGAAGGTGACCGCCTTTACTTCCTCGACAATGACGGCAATCATATGACGGTCGCCAATGGATATCATGCGGGCGATTTGTCGCAGTCAGCGCAAGATCTTGAACAGGCCTTGGCGCTCGCTTTCGCCGATGCCAACGGCTCGCTTGGGGGGACTGTGGTTCTTGGCGAGGGCGACGCCGTGATGTTCGATTATTCGGGAACATCGTATGTCGCCGTGGCCGACGCTGCGCCGGGCTATCAGTCTTCCGGCGACGCTGTGGTCGCCGTTGACTGTGACGCCAATCCAGTGGTCGGCGACAATGGCAGCTTCGATCCAAGCCAGCTGTTTGCCTAGTGAACCTCGCGCATCGGACTATCAGAGGCCCGATGAGTCCAGGCTATAAATCATCGGCGGCCACGTCTGGCGATGTGCGCTTCCAAGCCCATGTGGCCCACTTCCGTGTACCAGGGATGAGGCCGCCCAGGTTTTGTGGCTGAAACCTATTGTAGATCGATATATTGTGGGGGGTGGCGGAGAGAGAGGGAATCTCCAATCCGTTCCAAATAACTTTTGAATCACAGTACGTTACGGCACATGTCGAACTGCCTCTCTCTGACACTTTGTACCAGCTTGGCGGCCATGGGCAAGGGGGGAAATTGGGGGCCTATCCCCACCTTACCCACATTCCGGATTCCTAGAGAATGACCTCGAGGCTTGTCGATGCAATTATCGCAATATCCAGTCCCAGACACGGCGCCAGAAATCTGGTGTCGCTTTGGGCTGAGCGGGATGAACAGATGCCTCGGCCTTTTGCTTCTGCCCGTAGAACCGCGCCTTTGCGACTCGATCTCGACTACGCTCGGCTTCGATCTGCTTGTCACTCCAAGGGGCGGCTTCGATCACCTTGCCGCGATCAATTACATAGTGTGACCGGCATTTTAGAGTCCAATTACCGATCGACGGATGAAGTGAAACAGACTCGCCGTCGAATGTCATCTTCCAATCTGTCGGCGTAAATGGCGTGACAACCTCTTCCCCGCAGCCGCAGCAGCAGCTATGGGCCGATGTCGCATATTCCATCGACACATAGAGAATGCCTGGCTCCAAGCGTTCAGGGATGTGTTCGACGAAACGATGTTCGAGTCTCGTGTACCCCATCAGGAAAGCCCCCCGTTAATCAGCATGTTGCCGTCGGTGGTATAGGTGCAGTGGTGCTCGTGCTCAAGGTCGCGATAAAATCCGCGGATTTTCTTCCACTTCACGACCGCGAGGATGGCATTCAGTGCGTTGAGATCAGCGACCTGAATGTTGGACGCATATATGTCCTTAGCGCCACCGCCGACGAAGGAAATGTGCTGTCGCGCGTGATCTCGTCTCTCCGGCGTGCTGGCGGTCACTCGCAGGATGCCGCCAAGCGATCCGTCGTCGAGTTCAAGCCCCATCCCGACATCGACGAACGAAACGCCGACCGTTTCAAGCTTCTCCACGATCAAACGTTTGGCGTCACCCGCGTCGAGGGACAGGAACGCAAAGGTAATGCCATCGAGAAGGGAAAGGTTGTCAGTGCCGAGCGCAACATCATGCGGTACAATGTTCCGGTGCATCCGGCTGTAGATGCGCTTCAGATAATCGACCTTCTTCGGAGCCTCTCGCAGTTCCTCCAGACTTGAGGCGCCTGGTGCCCGAAACGCGTTGTGGGTCAGGAACTCGTCGCTGTCGAAGAGTCGAATTTCGCGTACTGGCGTCTTGGCAACGAAGTCCAGGATGTAGCCGCCGGTCCCCCCGACGCCGATGATGGCGACACGCTCGCTGACGAGCCGTTCAGTCAGGGCGCCGATCCCGATGCGGTCAGAGGCTGTTTCGACATAGTTGAACACGCTGTCTTCCTCAGCTTCCGGCTTCCTGAATGTACGAGGGGTTGCGCCGGGCTTCAGCACCGCTGCCGGACCGGCAATGATGTTCGCATAGCTCGTCATCTTGTGGTGGTAGTTTGTATAGCCACCTTCCGGTTTGCTGGAAAAGCTGTGCGTCGCTTTTAGGCCGTTGCCGAGGTCGAAGGCGCCGGCATGATGAGAAATTGCCTGAATGCGTGAGCCGTCGGCGTGGCAGGGAAAATCGCCATCCCAGTGGACGACATGAGTGTCTGGCTTTTGCGTCTGGTCTCCAGCCAGCGTCAGGCTGGAGATGAGGGAGCCGATGCGTACCTCACGACGCGCATTAACATATGGCACCTCCCGCATGACGAGATTTCCACCATGCTGCTGGACGAAGTATCCCTCGTCCAGTAGCTGTTTGAGGTCAGAATTACGACTGAACAGTTCGCGTGACATTGAACACCGTGCCTTTCTTCTTGACGTCGACTGAGCCACCCGCCCCGAGCTCACCTGCGTGCGGCGTTGACGCTGCATGCCGGTAGGTCATAGAGAAGACGACGTTGGGATCGTGCTTGCCCGGAAAGGCAAGCTGGACAACTTGTTCGAAGGTGACTGTGCTGGCGTTCACCGTGCGCGGCCGCGAATTGACGATGATTTCGAACGTCAATCGCGCGGTGATGAACCGCTCTATGCCGGGCTGGGTCAGATCGATCAGCTGGCCTTGCTCGATCAGACGATTTTCACCGCCTGGAACGACGATGAAGACGGCTTCCCCCTCACCAGGTTTGGCGAGGCCGTAGAGCACTGTGCCGCTGATGACTGGCTTGCCCCAGCGCAGTTCGTCGTCGTTCAGTGTAAGCTTGAAGTCGCGATCCGTCAGGAAGGCGATAAAACGCTCGGCGCCCCGTTCGCGCAGGTCGAATGGTTCGTTCAGCAGCACGTCCTCAAAGTCCCCTGAGGGCAGGATCGCGAACAGGCTATAGCCGTCCCGCGGGTCCAGGGCGCCGGCTTCAAGCAACTGGCGGCCTAGCGGCACGGGATCGCTCACCTGGCGGGACAGGAAGTTAAGATCACCTTGCGCGAGGAGGAAGCGATACCCCCTCGCCGGACGTAGAGCCCGGCCCTCACGCAGGGCATCGCCGAGATCGTCGACTTCAATCAGTTCTTCAGTGTTCATAAGATTGGATCCTTTAGGTTTTGCCATGGCGACGCCGTGGCTCTAAAGGTCCAATCGGAGCGATATCTGCCGACCGGTAAGGTCAGGCGAACTTTTTTTTCAGGGGGCCGGCCGGGGTCTGGCCGCAGATGAAGAAGGCCGGGCAGTTTGGGCAGGTGCGCGACGAGACATCGGCCGGAAACCGTCCCGCCCGAATATTACCGAGAAATTCTTCTAGCTTGTCCTTGCGCCCTTTCAGTTTCCGCTCCGACAACTCAATTGCATGCGTCTTGCCGTCGGCGAGATAGACAAGCTCTGCGACAGCGCCTGGAAAGGCTTGTTGGACTGCGAGCATCAGCGCTGCCGCCCCGACATCCTCGCTCTCGGCCGACCGCATATGGCCCGTGCGGATGTGGCGTACGGCACGAGCCCCGTCTGGCCGCATCAGCACCTCATCCGGCTGAACGATGATCACCTCGTCACCAAAGTTGAGTCTGAGCGCAGCGGGCGGCTCGGCAATTGAACCTGTACGGTTTTCCAGGAAAAAACTCAGCAGTGTCAGGGCTAGTTCGCGGAATTCCATAAGATAGCCATGGCTACCCAGCCCCTGCTCGGCAAGAGCCGCGTTGGTGAGATACTCTAGGTCTTGTTCAGTCATGAGGTGATCCGACGTGATCACAGCCTTGACCACCATGCGAACCGCCTCGTGTAACTGCATGAAGGCGGTTGTGGTCCGACGACCTCCGACCTGCAGGACATGTGTGTAGAAGAAGCGGCGCGGGCAAGACTCATAAAGAGTGATCTGATGTGCTCTGAACTGCAGTCTGCCATCAACAACCAAATCAATATCTTGACTTTCCGCAGCCATGGGAAGAGTCCGCAACGGCACGACCGAGCGGCTCCTCATGGTGGTTCCGAGGTGGTCTAGGAATGGTGAAAGAGGTCGGTTGTAGCCGTTGCTCTTCTCGGTCGGCGCATAAAAGATCAGTCGGTCACGAGCGCGCGACTGCGCCACATAGAATAGGCACTCCTGCTCTTCGGCCATGCCTTCGCGGAACGCTTCCAGTGGGCTGCCTTCAGTCCCTGCAATCATTCCATCTGGTGCGGGACAGGGAGGCGCCTGCGGCTTGCGAGGCAAGGTGTCGCTGTTAAGGCCCGGAATATGGACGCCGCCGAATTCCAAGCCCTTAGCACCGTGAATGGTCATTAGCCGCACAGCGTCGAGATGCTGGGCGCAAGACGGAAGTTGACGCAGGTCGCGGTCGTCGCCGAGCCGCACGAGCCTGCGCACACGATCGAGCAGTTGCGTGATGGGTAGGCTGCGCCCCGTCGGCTGCACTCGCAGGAAGTTAAGGAATTGCCAAATCGCGATACCGCGTGTCTGATCGGTAAGATGATCGGACGCGCTAAGGTGCGCGGCAATACGGGTGCGATCTAGCAGCAGTGTTGCGAGCACGGTCCAGGGCGAGGCTGTTTGGTCAAATCCGCCGATCACGGATGCGAGCCTAGCGAGCGCCTGACGACCGGCATCGCTGATGCCTGGGATTGCATCCCCATGTTGAAGCCAGTCGGCCGGCGCGTAATCGGACACACGCAGATGTTCGAAGATCGCCGCCACGTCTGCAAAAGACATTGTAAAGTCGGGCCAGCAGGCGATTCGTACTAATCCCATGGCTCGCCGATCGACAAGGACAGAGAGAAAAGCCAGGAGGTCCTTGGCCTCGTCCCGCTCGAACAGGTTGCCTAGAAATAAGACCGGAACGCCGAGCCGTTCGAGGTCTTGTCCAATCATCGACAGCTTTTCGTTACCTGTGCATAGGACCGCTTGGTCGCGATAGGCGCAGCCCTCGCGCCGAAGTTCCTCAATTGCGTCGGCCAAAGCAACCTGCTGCTGTTCAGCGCGTTGTACCTTGCGCAACTCCGGCCTATTCCCGTTGGCGTTCCGATCCGCTTCGAGGTCACTGTCTGCATCACCAGCCCGCATCGTAATTGCGAAGCTGGAGAAGCTGGCGACGATCTCTGGTACAGAACGGTAGTTGCGCTTTAAGCGACCCCGCTTGCCACATGGAAAATCCTCCTTTCCGAAGCGGGTCATGTTGAAGGATGATGCGCCGCGAAACCGATAAATCGATTGTTTGGCGTCTCCGACCATCCATAGATTGTTGCCATCTGGCCGTAGTGAGCGCAACAAACGTACGCTGCTACGGTTCACGTCCTGATACTCATCTACCAGGACATGATCATACTGCACCTGTAGCGCCGCGCAGATGGCCTTGTCATTTTCGAGCAATTTGGCCGGCAAGGCGACGAGATCGCCGAAGTCTATACAATGTGCGTCGCGTTTTAGCCGCTCATAGGCCGCATAGAAGCTGGCCACCTCATTTGCACGCTCTGCCGCTTCGCGAGCATCAGGATCCTGCGCTTTTGCCAGCATGTTGCCAGCAAGCCCTGCATAAGATTCAGCGTCGACTACCTCATCCTTCGCTCGTGAGACAGCTGTCAACATGTCTGCAATGATCTGGGTCGGATCATAAAGATTGCGGTATTGCGCGAGCTTCAGACGCGGGAACTCATCCTCAAGAAGTTCGACCGCTTCTGTCCGATCCATCATCCGCGGGTCTTTTGGTAGGCCAAGCTCCGTATGGAAGCGACGGATGATATCGAGGCCGAAGGCATGGAACGTGCCTATCCACATCGCGGCCGCGGCTTCTGGCCGCTTGCGCGCGATCCGCTCAGCCATCTCGCCTGCCGCCTTATTTGAGAAGGTCAACAGCAATATCCGCCTTGGATCGACGTCTTCGTCTAGGAGTCCTTCGACCCGCGCAATCAGCGTCTGTGTCTTGCCGGTGCCAGGTCCCGCTTCAAGCAGATAGGCTTCGCCACGATGTCCTGCAGCCGCCGCTTGCAGCGGATTGAGCGACCGTTCGACATTCTCAGCGTTTGCGGCAGGAGGTGCCGCCGGCAGTAGCAAAGCATCGAACAACTGCTGTGCAACGACTTCGAACGGTGCACCGAGCTTTGCGGCAATGGTAGACGCGGTGAGCCCATCGTCAACATGGAGCTTCCGCGCGACGTTACGGGGGAGCAGTAGCTCGCGCGCGAATAGGTCCATCTGGATCTCTCGGCGTTGCCTGCGGCCATAATCGATAACCCGGTCCATACCGACCGGTGAGGGTTCAGCCGCGCGGGCCGGATCAATGGTTGGCGCCGGTTCGCCAGCTGGATCGTCGCCAAGCTCAATATGGCCGATCTCGTGCGCTACAAGAAAGGCCTGCTCAAACAGAGATCCGATGTTCTCGTGGAGAATCAGATCATCTGCGGCGACAAAGGTTGCTCGGCCACCGTTGAGTACAGTTGCCCCTGCCGCTGTAGGTTCTACGTCAATCCCCCGGCGATTGGCCTCGGCGACAACAAATTTATATGTTGACCATGGGTCAGCGCCGGATGCAACGAGGCGAGCATGAATCTCGGAGGCGACTTGCCTAGCAAGTTCCACGCTGTCCAAGTCAGTCTGCCTCCGCCAACAGCTGGGCGCGCCTCTCGGCCGGAACGTTGGCTTCGATTAGCACTCGCTCGAAGGTGACCTGTTCGCCAACCATCGGCTTGTTGTCGGCTTTATAGCTGCGCGCCCCGGCCATTTGAGCCGAACCCCAAGATGACTCCAACTGCGCGACAGAGCAGCGCATCGTCTCCGCCAGCATCGTCAGGACGCGTCGCGGGACGCTAGCGAGAACGACCCTTCGTTCTCGTAATGAGGTCACAACCTGCCGAGGAATATTCATGCGCTGGGCGACTGTTCGCCAGTCATCGACTGTTAATGCCGCAAAAGGGTCGGCTGCATCTGCTGGGACAGCCTTTGCATGTTTTGACCATGCCGTATCGATCAGCGCTTGATCGGCAGAAGAGAGGGGCGCGGCTTCATCGCAAGCCACGCGGCTGAGTTCATAAGAAAGGTCAATGAGCTCTCCAGCATATTCTGGGTATAACCGCAGATAGTGTTCCAAGGTCGAGCGGCCAGGCTCGCTTTCGACAGCGAATGCATCTAGCACGGACTCAAGGGTTGGACGTTCGCCAGCCGGGCTCACCGCTTTTCTCCATCGGTCATCGCAGCACGCAGGGTAACCACGGCCTTGTCGCGGTAGGTTCGGACGGTTTTTTCGGAGCGGCCTAGGGTCTTGGCAATGGTCATGACGTCCGGTTCCTGGGAGTCGATGGGGAAGCCTAGTCTGAGCATCTGAATGATCCTGCCTTGTTCTGTTGGTAAAGCTTCAATCGCTGTATCTAGGCGTAACCGGTAAGCAGGATTGTCGAAATCTGACACTTCGAATGGTTCGGAGGCTCTAGCGGCGGCCTCCTCTACCTCGGGTGACAGCTCGCCACTCTCTTCGTCATATTCGAGGGGCTGGGACCGATTCGCGTCGCGCCAGGCTTTTTTCTGTGCGTCTCGCCGTAGACTTGCCAGCGCGCCATCGAAGCGAACTTCGAAATAGTCTAGCTTATCAACATAGTTGATTCGATCAGCCGCAAGGAGTTCGACGAATAGGTCGGACACTTTGTCTCGTACAACCCCGCGTGTCAGCGATTCCGTCACGCCATCATTGTTTTCCGCCTTGGGCAAGCTACGCAGCACCCGTTCGATCAGAAGTTTATAGAGGCGTTCGAACCACTTGCCATTGTTATCGTAGCGGCTTGCTCGTATGAAATAGACGAGGCATTCGCTGGGGACATAGCCCGGATCAGAACGATTTGTGATTGCTGCCCTGGCGATTAGCTCTTCCTGCGGCAAGGCAGCTAGTTCAATGATGAGCGTCTCTATCTCAGGGGCACGCTGGTAAAGTTCGCCGTTGCGGAGGCGTCTTTTGCGCAACGGGGTTGCTGTAGCCACACCTCTGCTGGGGGCGTCGGCTACCGGCTTTATGCCGACGGTTCCCTCCAATTGGCTCATCGTCTCCCCTTTCCCTATAGCCTTCTCATCCTGACGCCTTTCTGGCGAGATAAAACCGCCGAGCCGGGCGTCAAGCCCCGGAGATGCTCTCTTTAATTGTAACTATCTTTGGGGTGAAATGCAATCTGGTGCTTGAACCATAAAAATCCAGCGGT
The DNA here is from genome assembly GCA_015231795.1 of Alphaproteobacteria bacterium. Taxonomy (NCBI): domain Bacteria; kingdom Pseudomonadati; phylum Pseudomonadota; class Alphaproteobacteria; species Alphaproteobacteria bacterium. Next base: position 90,968 of record JADGAX010000010.1, read on the forward strand.
GAGAGAGGGGCTTTAGCCCGGCGAGCGAGGCTGGCTGGCATGGGCGTTGGGGCCTGACCTCAGTAATGCTTCCGCCAGTTGAGGATGGTCGCCGTGCGTAGTCAGGTCTGTGGAACAAGGCCGCTCAACGTGGCGGTTTCGATTGGACGGTAGATTGTGGCGTCGGTCTTGGCGCCTTTGCCAGGGTCGGCGAACTGCCTATTCTTTCGGCGCCACGCCAACGGGCGGATGGCGCTCGAACGGTGATCGGCCATCCCAGGCTCCATCGAAACAGGAGATTTCTCCTCCAGATGTGAGAAATCTTGAAAGAGACTGCGCTGTTTAATTATTCAATTACATCGCCTTTTTTTGAATTCCCAACCGATAGCACGTCAATGTTGAAAATGCATACTGCATTTTTCTCGCCCCTCATGGCGCGCCGGATTTCGTGAATCAAAAATGCCGCGCTCATGTCTCAGGTTTTCTTGAGGATGTTCTACTTAATTCACAATAATAACCGACAACCGCATTTTTCTCACGCCCGAGAACCGGCAAGGTGGTTGAAAAAATTAAATGGCAGTTCGGTGGAAAGTGTGAAAAATCGTCGTCAGAAACAATTCAGAAATTCCGCATCATGCATTACAGGCGGTAGTTTTCGGCACACAGCATAAATGCATATTAATACCGCCCCCAAGTTAGGCTTCAACATTTTTTTGCTTCAGCCGCCAGCTCTCATACTCGCCTCTCAACATCTTCCTGGGAGGTCATTGCCGATTCGCTCGCCAACATTAATGACGGCTTTCTTGGGTCAGTGCGCTTCCAATTTTGTCGGTCGCAGCGCGTACTTTTATTCCGATTGCAGTCAGCAAGGCGTTTTAGAAAAACATCATAAAAGTTGGACCCTGCTGCCAGAAAGTAGCAATTCCTAACTGAAATTTGTTGGACGGATTTTTGTATTTTTCTGTCTTAAAACACTTGAGGGTGCTTTCCTCTGCACCAAAAGTAAGGTGGCTAATCTCGCTTCTTGAAAGAGAATTTTATGTCTCTTGACGTTAAAAGTAAAGGATGTTATTAAAATCTTAGTGACCGACTAAGATTTCGTATTTATCTACTGATTATAACGAAATCGTCGGCCAGGGGAAATTCCCCTGGACCCCTTTTTCCGCGGAAGGAGAAACTCGTGGGCGGCTTTCAGTTTGCGCACATCAGCACCTTTTCCCTTCGCGGAAATCGGGTGCCCCACAAAAATGTAAAGCGCCCCGTCGCTGATGGCGCACGTTCCGCACGCGACATTATTCTTGAATCGATCCGCGCTCCCGGAAATGCGCCCCACGTCCTAAATCCTCAGCCACCGAATTGTTTATTTATTGGAGCGGACACCTCCACAGGTAACCTTCTCAACGTGTTTGAAAATATCGTTGAAGAGGCGAATGCCAGATTAAAACTGAAGGGGATGCCGAAAATCAGAAAAGACACTCATGTCCTCGAATCGATGGTGTTTTCGCACCCGGCATATACTCAAGCGGCACCGCTTGGCCATATAGGCGAAGAGCGTCCATGTCTCAAAAATCCAGACGATGTTAAGAGTTATTCTTCGTGGCGCGACGACACTGTTGAGTGGGCTCAGAAAAACGCGAGGCTGCGCGGACTGGAGGTGTTAATGATTCTGGAACACACAGATGAGGCGCATCCACACGTACATGTGCTTTCGGTTCCAATGGCAGATCCAAGGCTAAATGCCAAAAATACCCACCCGGGATTTTCCGCAAAGCAAGAGGCGATCCAAAATAATGAGCCCGGAAAAATTCCAAACCAAAAATACCGCGAAGCGATGCTGGGCTGGCAAAAAGACTATTATGAAAATGTCAGCATAAAACACGGCCTGACTAGGTTCGGGCCTCGCCGCCGCCGACTGACACGTCAGGAATGGCGGATGGAGAAGGCCGCCGCTGAACGCACTGCCCGCACACTGAAATTGGCAAGGGAGACGGAAAGAAAGGCAAATGAAATTCTGACCAAGGCAAAGGACGAAGAAGAATTTGTGGCTGAGTATTCAAGAAACGAAAGGTTAAATCTGGATAGTGTGGCCACGACGACAGAATGGCTCAACAAACAGGCATCGAAGGCAAAGAGTGAAGCAGAGAATTACGAGAAACAAGCCCAGGCACTCTTGGAGACACAAAAGGGCAAAGAACTGGCGATGAACGCGTGGATAAGAGACGACTTGTTTTTTGACAAACAGGGTCACCCTAAACTTCGTTCGGAAGCTAAGCAAGATGCGGGTGCCCAACAGCGCCATAAACTCATTCTGGCCCAAGCATCATGGGTCAAGTCTGACTTGAAGACCCTAGACCAGCGCGTCAGTGAGGTCGTGACAGCTAAGGCTGAGCAGGCGGCTAAATTGGCGGCTGCCGAGGCAACTGAGAAAGCCCAGGTTGATGCACAAGTTGCGTTCGCCTATGCCGCCCAGCTTTGGGCGCAGGGGGGACTTCTTAGGCGCAAGAAGAAGGATGAAAGCGGCAAGAATTTTTTCATCTATGGCAATACGGCGCCTGAAGAGGTTGCGAAGATAGAAGCAATGTCTTCTGAAACCAAAGAAAGGATCGCCAATTTCCTCGACGGCCTTCCCAATCGCGAGAAAATCGCCGAAGCGGAACGGCTGGCAACTGAACTGGCGCCTTTTGTGCAAAAGGTGATACGTGAGAAAGCAGCTAATATTAGCAAGCGTTTGGGCAGCAACAGTCTTGCATAATTCTATTCTTGCAAATTTGCTGATGCTTGTGGCTCAGGTCATCAAAACCCGCTCTCCCTCAACACCACGGCCATGGCATGGCGCAGGGTGGAAAGAAGCAGGGACTGCCTGTCCGCGTCGATGCGTACCGTGCCTCGAATGGCCCTTGGCGGCAGGCTGGCAACTTCCGTCGGCTTCAGACGCACCCTGAAAACAGTCTCCCGGGGTATCAGGTTGCCGGTGCCGGGTTCTTCGTCCACCGCCACGCCCCCGCCGTGGATCGAAGCCAGATAGGGCAGCGTCAGACGCTTCTGGCTGCCGGGATCGATGGCCTCAACCTTCGCCTCCACGTGGGGCAACGCCGGGTCTTCCGGAATAAAGGCGGCGCTGGCGGATTCAATGATCCGGCCCATGTCAGACTCGCTAACCATGGCCTCGATTCCATCGCCAGCAAACCCTGCCAACAGAAACAGCGGCTCGTCCGGCCCCAGCCAACGCCCAGGGGAAAGGCTGTTGTTAAGGTCGAGAACGCGCGCCGCGAAGGGGGCAACGATCTTTCCTTGCGACAGCAAGGCTTCGACGCCTGTTTCGTCCGCCTTCGATGATTCAAGGCCGCTCTCGGCGACGCGCCGTTCTTCAAGATGGTCTGCGCTGGTTCCGGAACGCTGAAGCCGCCAAGTCATTTCATGGGCGCTTCGCGTCGCCTGATCGCGCTTATGGACCAGATCGGGGGCGTCCAGTTCCAGCAACAACTGGCCTGGCGCTACATCCTGGCCTTCCTTGACATGCAAGGCGACAACGCGGCTGGCATGCGCCGCATGCACCGTCTGCCGTTGCGACACCTGTAGCAAGGCGGGAGCTTCAACGCTGGTGCGCCAGGGCAGCAAAAGCAGCAACAGGACCGCCCCGCCAAGAATTGCCGAAGTCCGGTTGCGCTTGTTCCAGGAAAGATGCTTGCGACTGTCCCACCAGACTTTGGCTTCCCGGTAGATGGGAAGGCCGATAAACCAGCCAATTTCAACCGCCATCAAAATGATGCCCAGTGCCTTGAAAGCCATGTAGTAGACCAGAAGCGCAATGCCGAAGAACAGGATGAAGCGATAGACCCAGGCAGCAACCGACCAGATCAGAAAGACGGCTTCCCGCTTCGGGGGAAGAGTTTCCGGCGCTTGTTCAGAAGTCCCCAGCAGTCCTTGGCGCAAGCGCCATCTGGCCAAGGCAAAGCCGCGTTCCTGAAGATTGGCGATGCCGAAGACGTCCGAAAGAAGATAGTAGCCGTCGAAGCGCATCAATGGGCTGGCATTGATGGTGAGCGTTCCGGCCAAGGTAACCGTGGCCAGCAGATAGGCCGCCATCCGGGCCGGGCCATCCGGCAGCAAGCCCCAGGCCAGCACGGCCCAGGCCGCCAGAGCCAGTTCAACCAGAATGCCCGCCGCCCCCACGGCCAAGCGGTCGCGCTTTCTGCGCAGCAGCCATGAGGAGCTGGTTTCCGTATAGAGCATCGGCCAAAGAACCAGGAAGGCGACACCCATGGTGGGCACTTGCCCCCCTAACCTTCGCAAGGTCACGGCATGGGCCAGTTCATGCAGCAGCTTGGCCAGAGTGAGCGCCAGCCCGTACCAGACGATTCCTTCCAGGCTGAACATGTAGAGAAAGGTCGTCTTGAAACTCTCCCATTGCCGCATGGCAAGAAACAAACCGGCCAGCCCGGCCATCGCTGTCGCCATCCAGAAGCGGTGTTTGAAGAAGAGGCCGCATTTTGGGGCCAGACGCTTCAGCCAAGACTCGGGCCTTAGCAAGGGAATGCGAAAGAACAGATAATGATGCAGCAGCCAGAGCAGCCAGTTTCGCTTGTCGGGTTCCGGCGGCACCGGCATGTCGGGCGATGGTTGCAGCAAGCCATAGCGGGCCAGAAAAGCGGACATGGCCTTGATATGCTCTTCGTCCAAGGACAGGGTGGTTTCAGAAGTCAGGCGCTTCAATAGATCGGCAACGGTTCCGCCCCAGCGGACCAGGATTTCAAATTCGCTCCAGCCCAGACGGTAGAAGCGATGGCGCACCGGATCGTGCAGCGTATAAGTGGGCCAGCCGTGATCGTCCATCGGCCCCGGCACCAGGGCGATGTCGGAGCGCAAGGGCGGAAGTTGGGCTACAGTCCCGACCATTGCCGGGCCACCGCCAGGGGACGGCGCAACAGGTAATAGATCAAGGGCACGCGTGAGCCATACAGCTTGGCGGTGCCCTTTAAGCCGACACGCGGCACATCCTCGCCAGCGTCCAGAACGGCGCGCACCCGGTAAGCCAAGATACGTTCTGGCGTCAGCGTCGCTTCATAGGCGGAACTTGTGGTCGTGGCCGACAGGGGCGATAGCGGCGCTGTGTTGAGATACATCCGCACATCAGCGCCGGGTTCCAGAACGATTGCGTCGGCCACCGGCACCCAGGCTTGGATTTCCGCCTTGGATGAATCTGCCAGGGTGGCGATCCGCTCGCCGGTGCGCACCGGCTTGCCGATCCAGTCGTTGGGATCGGAATAGACGGCGATTCCCGCCTTGGGGGCGCGCACGAGGCCGCGTTCCAGCAGGCTTCCTGCGAATTCCGCCTCGGCCCTGGCCTTGGCGATGCGGCTTTCCAGAACCCCCAGTTCTGCCTTAGCTTGCGGGCTTTCAAAGGCCGAGAAGCTGGCCTTCTGATGCTCTGCCTCGGCCACTGCCAATTCTTTCAGAGCCACTTCATGGCGGGCCTTCAATTCCGTATCGTCCAGGCTGAAGACGGGATCGTTCTCGGCTACGGCTTGATTGGGGGCGACATGAAAGGCAGCCACCACGCCTTCACGGGGGGCGGCCAGAACGATGGGATCGCGGGGCGCTATCTCGGCCTGCGCCACCACCGATTGGCGGACGGGAAACAGCAGCACGGCGACGGAAAGGCCTAGCGCCCATAAACGCGCCCGCTTGGTCTTCAATTTCGGAAACAATCGATGCTCGCGCGGAAGAAATCGCAGCAGGGTTTCGGCGAAACCGCTGGCCAGACTCTCGGCCAGCACCATTTCGCCCTGCGGCCAGGGATCGCTTCGCGCCAAGACAAGGCCGCCGATCAAATCGCCGGTGCCGGGATGCAGGAAGGGCACCCACAAAAGGTAGGGGGGTGACCACTCAGGCCAATCCTCAGCGGCCAAGCCGGAAACCATGCCAGCGGTAAGGACCGAGATTTTCTTGACGTTTTCAAGCGTCTTTGCCGAAGCGACCAGCGCCTTCAGCCATTGCACGAAAGGCGCATCGGCATCGGGCGTCGGCACGCCGGAAACGGAAATCACCTGAACGCCTAGCGGCCCCGCGATCCACAATGAGGCCATGGAGCAAGGAAGCAGGCGCTGAACGCGGTTGACGGCGATGAAGCCAAAGCCGGTCAATCCACCCGCCCCGCGCGCGTCCCTTTGCAGCCCCAACAGAACCGCCAACCTGTCTTGTGTTTGGTTCTGGGGCGCTTGGTGGTTCATGGCTTGGCGAACACCGCTTCACCGCTCATGCCGGGCATCAATTCCGCTGCCCTGGCCTTCAGCCCGCCGTAAATCTTGACCGATTGGCTGACGGCATCCACCCTGGCTCCCAGCTTGGTCACTTGCGCGGCATAGCTTTTGCCCGTCTCTTCGATCTTGATGGTGAAGCCAGCCCCCGGCTTCAGCCATTCCAGCCAACGCGATGGCACGATAGCTTCAATCTCGGGATCGGATTCCTCGACTATCTCCATCAGCTTCTGGCCGGGCTGGGTGCTTTCATGTGCCCTGGCCCGAACCTCGACCACGCGCCCATCATAGGGCGCTTTCAGCAGACATTGTGCAATGACGGCGCTGGCCAGCGCCACCTGGGCTTCGGCCTTGGCGGCGTCTGCCTCGGCCAGTGCCACTTCAAGCTGACTGATGGAATTCAGCTTCACCAGTTCGCGCTTCACGGCCAAGGTTTTGCGCGCTCCCACCGCTTCGGCCTGCGCTTTTTGCTGCTCGGCCTTCTGCATCGAGCAATCGAAGCGGACCAACTCGTCGCCCTTCTTGAAACGCTCGCCGGGGCGCACGGGCATTTCGGCAATGATGGCGGCGATCTGGACAGAAAGGGCGGATTCATTGCGCGGCACCAGCAGCGCTCGGATGCGAGACGGCGCATCGGTTGCCAGCACAGGAGCGGAAGCTGGGGCTTGAACCGAAGAGGCCGGTTGAGCGCCGGGCTTCGGAGCGACCGTCTGCGCCTGGCCCTGAAAGGAAATGGACAGGGCCGCCAGCGCCAAAACCGCAACCGAAGGACGGATCATTTCAGGCCGATCCAACCCGCCATGTCATCGAAGCTGTAGGCGGCCTGTCCGCCAAGGGGGGCTGTGGATTTGGCCGGAACCGTCTTTGCGTCTTCCACCTTGGCAGGCTCAGCAATCGCTACTTTCGCCGCTTCGCTTTTGCTTGCCAACTGCCCGCGCTCCCAGCCAGCCAGCATCTTTTCCACTTCGGCTGTCACCGTGGGCAGATCGTTGGCGGATAGTTTTTCAGGGAGAGGATCAAGGCCAGCCGAGGCATACATGCGCCCGGCGGCATTTTGAAGTTCGGCAAAGGCCACATCACGCTGCAATTCGACAAACATGGCCTTGCTGGACCGCCGTATAGCTTCCAACCCGCTTTCCCCCTGCGCTTTTTGCGCCGCTTCCGATTGAACGCGCAGCTTGCCTGCCACATCGTTCATCTCGCGGGCCAGATTGAAATCCTCCAGCGCCATGCGATAGCGCATCCAGGACACATTCACCTGGGTCAGCACCGCCATGCCTAAGGCCTGACGCTTCGACTTGACCAGATCCTCCCTGGCCTCGTTCAGCTTGTAATTGGGATAGGCGCTGGCCAGACTCATCAGATTCCAGGTCAGCTTCAGCCCGCCCTCGATCCAGCTTTGGTGATAGAGGAAGGAGTTTCCGCTGTATTGCAGATCGCTGCTTGCTTCTAACCCAGGCAACAGGCGCAACAGCGCCTTGTTGGTTTCGGTGGCCGAGATGCGCTGGTTGTAGTCTTCCTCGCGCAGTTCCGGGCGGTTCATCAGCGCCGTCTGCTGGATATCGGAAAGATTGCCCGGCGGTTCCGGTACCACGAAGCCCTTGTCTCCGGGATCGGCAAGACCATAGGAAGTTCCGGGGGCCAAATTCATTAGCGCCGCCAATTCGGCCTTGGCCAATTCCAGATCGCGCTTCAACTGCCCCACCTGACGCAGGGTTTCCAAGAGCGTCATTTGGTAATCGAGCGCCTGGGCGGGCGAGGCCAACTGGCGGCCAACGGCGGCCCGCGAATCGGCCAATGCTGCCTGGGTCTGCTTTTGCAGATTGTCCACCTTGGGCAACAGACGCTGGGCACTCAAGGCCCGCCACCAGGCATAGCGCACGTCCTGCACGATATTGTGGACCACCTTGCGCTTGCGTTCCTCGGCGATCAGCTTGCGATCCGCCTGCTGCTTCGAGCGCAGATAGGTGACGCCAAAATCCAGCACGTTCCAGGCCACCGACAGATTGGCGGTCTCGAAGGCTTTTTCGGTCGAGGTTGAAGATTCCAGCGATTGCGACCCCGAGATCAGCGACTTCGACGAAGCGCCCGCCTCGTTCGAACGCGCCGTATAGCCCGCATTGGCTGCCACGCGGGGCAACATGTCCCAGCCCACGATATCGGCCTCGCCCTGGGCCAGGGCGGTTTCCATTACCTTGAGCTTATGGTCGAGATTGTATTTGAGGGCGCGGGCCGTCGCCTCGGCCAGCGAGATAGACCCCGCCACCGGCTCCTGGTTGGTAAACAGGGCAGAGCGGTCGGAATCGATACGGGCCTGGATGTCGGTTTCCGTAAGCGGGTTCAGCCCAGCGCAGGCGGAAAGCCCCAAGACCAGAACCAAGGCGGTTCCTGTTTTCAGCAACGATTTCGAACGCACGGTCATTCCCCCTAAAGAATCGATGCTTGAACGGTTGGCGCATCCAGCGACGCCACGGCAGCCAGCAGGGCAGCCGTATCCGCCTCATGCGCGAAGGCCATGTTGCGCAACTGGGTCTGGAAGGCGATGGGACCAGATTGCATTTCAGGTGCCGACAACGAAGCCTGCGGGCCAAGCCCGGTCGCTCCGCCTGCGGTGGGGGCTGGCTGGGTGCCACGCTCCGCCAACGGCCCCTGATTTTCTCCGCCCTGGATTCCATTGCCCAGGCTGCTGAACAGCGAGGGAACACCGCCCATGCCGCCCGTACCACCCAACAGGCCGCCGGTGAAATTCGATCCGCCAAAGCCGCCGCCGCTCATCGGCGATGGTGCCGAGAAGGCGGAACCGCCGCCGCCTGTTCCGCCACCTGCTGGCGAGCCAGAGCCGGGCGCAAAGGCGGAAGGCCCGCCGGAGGAATTGGAAGAAGGTGCCGTGATCGACTTGGCGAGTGCCCCCACAAGGCCGCTGGGTGCCTCGTTGCCCATGGCGAAACTGCCGGTGATGGTGGCAGGCGGTGCGGCAAGGGAAGAAGACACGGACAGTGGCGAGCCAAAGGATGCGAAGCTGCCAAAGCTCATGCCACTGATCGAGGCAGAGAAGGGGCCAGCATCACCCATCCGGCCACCAAAATTCCCGCTTGGCCCATCACCGCCCATGCGCGCAAATGCAGGTGAGAAATTAAAGGGCTGCGTGGCCGCCAAGACGACGCCCGCATTGTTTGATGTTGTGTTTGATGTCGCCGTTGGGGCAACCCAGAGATTGCCGGATGAATCAAGCTTGTTAACAAATGCTGACCAACCACTCGTTGTCAGATTTGCCGTTCCTGCTCCTGGATCAAAATCTGCGGTCTTCCTAATCCACCCGGATATAATCACGTTTCCGGTGCCATCCAAAGCAATACCCTGCCCATAATCAGAACTGGTGCCGCCCATCGACTTCGCCCAAACCAAGTTACCGCCGGAATCAAGCTTTTGGACAAAAACATCGCCAGCCCCCGCACTGCTTAGATTGCTAACTCCTACACCGGGATCAAAATCTGCCGTGCCCTGGAAAAAGCCAGTTGTGAAGATGTTCCCTAATCTATCAACCGCAATATCAGTGCCTCTGTCAGAGACATCATCACCAAAATCATACCCAGTTCCCCCCATGCTCTTGGCCCAAACAAAATTCCCTGAGGAATCTAATTTTTCAATAAAGACGTCTCCCCACCCAGCGGAGGTTAAATTATTTGTCCCCGCTCCGGTGTCGAAGTCCTCTGTGCCGTAAAATTCTCCTGTGAAGTACACATTTCCGGAGGAATCAACAGCAATGCCATAACCATCCTCTCCCACACCCTTGACCCAAATCAGGGCACCCAAAGGATCAAGTTTTATGACGTATGCATCCTGGCCTGAACTTACTAAGTTACTAGTTCCAGCCCCAGGGTCGAAGTCCACCGTACCGTAGAAAGCCCCTGTAGCGTGAACATTGCCTGAATCATCAACAGCAATACTTCGCCCATAATCATGGCTCAGGCTTCCACCAAAACTGTCAGCCCAGATTAAGTTTCCTGATGAACCCAGCTTGAGAACAAAAGCATCATAGCCTCCATTACTAATGAGATTAAATGTTCCCGCGCCTGGATCGAAATCGACCGTGCCCAGGAAATTTCCCGTTGTGTAGACATTGCCTGCGTTATCTACCTTGATATCAAGGCCAGTGCTATAAGCGCCTGTATTAAAAGCCTTTGCCCAAACCATACTTCCTGATGAGTCAAGCTTTAAAACAAACGTACTTGCTCCACTACCAGGGGCACTAGAAAGATTTGCAACAGCAGATCCTGGATCAAAATCAACAGTGTCATAAAATGAACCTGTCGCATAAACACAGCCAGCGCTGTCAACTGCGATACCATAACCATTATCGGAATCAACACCGCCAAAACGTTCCACCCAAATCAGCTTGCCGTACCGGTCCAGTTTTTGGATAAAAACGTCATATATACCGTTACTAGTAAGGTTATATGCTTCTGGCCCTGGGTCGAAATCGTACGTTCCTCGAAAACTCCCGATCGAATAAATATTGCTTTCAGAATCGACAGCGACTTTCCGCCCAAAGCTTAGCTGTTGATTAACAGCGGCATCCGCCCATAAATAACTCCCACTGCTATCTAACTTTAGAACGAAAACACCTGATCCACCTCCATCGTATTGAGCAATCCCTGCCCCAGGGTCAAAATCAACTACATTGCGGAAGGTTCCAGTAGTAAGGATACAGCCCATATTATCTACGGCAATGCCGTATCCGTATTGATAATTAACATCGTTCCAAGCTGTTGCCCCGAAGCCATTTGCCCATGAAAATCCACCACTTGCATCAAGCTTCGAAATATAAAAATCCCAAGGATGGTGGCTAGAAAGGTTTGTAACGCCTGCGCCTGGGTCGAAATCAGCCGTGCCAGAGAAACTCCCTGTCGTGTAGACATTACCAAATCCATCGACCGCGATGCCCGCGCCAGAGTCTCCTCCCGTGCCGCCCATGCTCTTAGCCCAGACCAGATTGCCACTGGAATCCAGCTTCTGGACGAAGATATCGGAACTGCCATTGCTGGTCAGGGTCGTCACCCCGGCCCCGGGATCGAAATCAGCCGTGCCCTCGAAGCCGCCTGTTGTGTAGACGTTGCCCGCGCCGTCCACCGCGATGTCATTGCCAGCTCCGCTAGCCCCACCCATATTTTTGGCCCAGACAAGGTTACCGTCAGTATCCAGTTTCTGGACGAATTCCCGGCCGTTTCCAGCGTTGAGATTTGTTACCCCGGCCCCAGGATCGAAGTCGACCGTGCCAGAGAAATACCCTGTCGTATAGACATTACCCGAACCATCGACGGCGATGCCTTGGCTTCTGTCTTCACCCGTGTTGCCCATGCACTTGGCCCAGATCAGATTGCCGCTGGAATCGAGCTTCTGGACGAAGATGTCATTGTAGCCGCCAGCGCTGCTTATCAGATTACTTGTCCCCGCCCCGGGGTCGAAATCAGCTGTGCCGTAAAAATACCCTGTCGTGTAGACATTACCCGAACCATCAACTGCGATGCCTTGGCTTCTGTCTTCACCCGTGCCGCCCATGCTCTTGGACCAGACGAAATTGCCGCTGGAATCCATCTTCAGGACGAAGATATCGTAGCTTCCAGCGCTGGTCAGGCTGGTTACCCCCGCGCCCGGATCGAAATCTCCTGTGCCTTGGAAACGCCCCGTGATGTAGACATTGCCCGAGCCATCCACCGAGATGCCAGTACCAATGCCATTGGACGTACCACCAATCGACCTAATCCAAACCAAGCTGCCACCGGTATTGAATTTTTGAATGAAGATGTCACCGTTTCCCGCATCTGTCAGGCTGGCAGTTCCTAACTCTGGTGCAAAATCAACGGTGCCATAGAATCCTCCAGTAACATAAACGTTGCCAAATGCATCGGTGGCAACTGACCTTCCCTCAGAAGATCCCGCAAAACTCCCGATTTCCCCCACAGGAAACGCCAGATCATGCCCATAGGCCATTTGCGTCGAGGCGGTAACCACGATGCCGGACTCAATAGAGCCGGTGGATTTCTCCAGCGTCCAGTTGCCGGGCGTGCCAGTGGTGTCGGTCGAAGCGGCGATGTCGGCCCCGGTGATCAAGCCCAAGCGCTCGACGAACACATTGCCGATGGCGCCGTTCGCCACATCGCAGCCATAAAGCAGAATGTCGCCGTTCGCGGAAAGCGACGAGGCGATTTGTTGCAATTCCGCCCCGCGCGGATCGAGGTTGGAGAGCGACAGCGCCATATTGCCCAGTTCCACTTCTCCCTCGGCCCCATGGCTGACGATATGGATGGCGTCGATATTGCTGCGCCCGTTCAGCGCCTCGGCAATTTGGCTAAGGCCATCCTGGTTGGCATCCAGCACATGCACTTCCACCCCTTCGCGCATGCCCGCCACCAGCGTCTGCCAGTCCTGCACGTTGGAATCGACGAAGGCCACTTCGACAGGGGCGGTGGCGGGTGCCGCCTCGGGCACAGGCGCCGGTTCAGGGGCAGGCGCTTGCGCCGCCACATCCTGCGCCGTATCCACCGCCGCACCATCGAACATGATGCGCGGCTCAAGCGCCATGGCGTTCAGGCGAAGGACGCTCGGTGTCTGAAACTCCCGCCAGCCGTGGGTCATTTCGTGGGTTCCTTCTTCTCGGGAAGCTTCTTGACCTTCAGCCAGATGTACTTATACCCCTCGCCCATATGGGTCGGAATTGCAGCGAATTCTTGAATGACTTTGACTTTCCCACCCTTCTTCACGTAGTCCACGACATCTCCCCTAACCCAAACACCTTCACTAATTTTTCTTGGTTCACTGGTGCGTATGTTCAAATCCTCAAGAGGTGAAATCGTATCCCCAACGGATGGAATCTTTGACTGTGCAAAAAATTGTGAAGTGACTTGACCATAGGCTTGCGTACCAAAATAAAGCCAGCCTGATGACTCGACTACAGGAAGGGTTGGCTCGACAGCCGGTGAAGATGTATCCCGAGACGCCATAGCAAGCCTAGCTTGGTCTTCAGCAGCCTTTTTTTGATCCATAATTGCGGCAAAATCTCTGGGAGTAGACACATCAGCGAGAGTCTCCCCAACCGTTTTGACGGATTGTGATAGATTAGCAACGTTCGAAGAAAGCGCATCGATAACAGGGCCTAATGCCGCCTTACCTTCAACTAAGGTGAACAATGCGAAGACAACAGCGACTGGCAAACTGAGAGAATAATGGAAAGCTGATGCCGCCTCTTTGAACTTTGCAAACCATGAGGCATCTCTCAAAGATGCGCAGAACAAAAAACACAGGCACGCGATAAGAAGCGCCATACTCGCAATTATCCAGCCTGCCAATCCCATGGTTTTCTCCCCTTTACACCCCAAATGCCCACCCTTTTTGGAGCAATGCTTAAGTAACACAACCGGGGGGGTGACAACTTACATATTACACGCGAAAAAGACTTGAATTTCGGCCCTCTCGCCAACCTGCCGCCGGATAACTCCTATCGCCCCGCCCATTGCGAATCGTGAAACACCTTTTGCCATCTATCCGTATTCAAGAAATCCACCGTTTGGTGGATTACCCCGCTTTTTTCGCGTGTTACCTGGACCTGGGAAGAAAAAGTCCGAGAGGGGAGGGGTTTGCGATGGATAAAATGGAAACAGAGGAAGCAAGCCGCAGGCCGCTGGCCTCGGAATTCCTGGGCACCTTGGCGTTGGAAGTTCTCAATCGTTTGTCGCTGGGCATCATCCTGGCCGACGAGTTGGGCCATGTGCGCTATGCCAATCTGGTCGGGCGCGAGGTGTTGAATCGTGGCGAGGGGCTTTGCTTGCAGAACGGGCGGCTGTTCGCCCAGCAGCGGGCCGAAACGCCAAGCCTTCGCAACGCCCTGATCTGCGCCTGCCGAGATCAGGATGAGGTTAACTCATTCTCAGGCGGCTTAAGCCTGTCGCGTGACCAGGGCGAGCGCCCGCTGCCCCTGCTGTTGATGCCGGTGGGTGGTCCGAAAAGCGGTCTGGCCGCCCTGCTGCTGGGCGAACCCAGCCGTTATCGCCACCTGACCCAGGCCCAGTTGCAAGACATGTATGGCTTTTCGCAGGCCGAGGCGCTGCTGGTGCTGGCCCTGCTTGCGGGCCTGTCGATCGAGGATCACGCCGACGCCAGGGGCATCAAGCGGGCCACCGTGCGCACCCAGTTGCTCAGCATTTTCAGAAAAACCCAAACCCGGCGTCAGGCCGAGTTGGCCTTGCTGCTGGCCTCGATTCCGCCGGTTGAAGTTGGGATAAGTAAAAACGGCCCATGACAGGCGGCTTGGTTCTTGCCATAGTTGCATGCGCCTGACAACGAAAGGGTTGTGCGTTTGGGTCTGCCGGGGAGCGACGATCTCGATGAACTGATCGAGCAGTTGTATGACTGCTCGGTTGAGCCTGACCTTTGGTTCAAATTCTTGAACGATATGGCGCAGCGCTTTGGCGCCGGGCACGCCAATTTCTATATCGCCAATCTGCCCGATTTTTCGATGGTTCTGAATGTGTCGAACCAGTCCATGAAAAACGAGCTTGAGGACTATTCCCATAAATACGCCGCCAGCGACCCCAGGGCCTCCGTGGGCATTGAGCATGCTGGCAACACAATCACTTGCAGGCAGCATATCCATGAGGATGAGCTGCGTTCCAGCGATCTGTACCGGCATTGGATGCGCCCCTTCGATGTCGAATATTCGATGTGGACGCCAGTTAATCTGACCGACAACATGATCACCATGATGGGCGTGTTCCGCTCGCGCCGGGGCCAAGCCTTTGATCCCGAAGAATGCCGCCGGTTTGATATCTTAAAGCCGCACATGGCGCGCACCGCAAGGCTGGCCGGAAAACTGACGGCCTTGGCCCGCGAGCGCAACGGCGCCTTCGCCGCCATGGCGCAGATGGCCTTCGGCGTCTTGCTGCTGGATGCCAAAGGCAAGGTGGTTCACCAGAACCCCGCCGCCGAGATTATTCTAAGGCAGAAGGATGGCTTGAGCCTTGCCAATGGCCGCCTGCTGGCCGCCCGCTCGAACGAGAACACGATGTTGCAAGGCATCATCCAGGCGGCGGTGCAGCGGCGCAAGCTGGCGTCTCCTGCGGATCGCGGTGGGGCCTTGGCTCTGCCTCGTCCCTCGGGCAAGCAGCCGCTTTCGGTGGCCGTGATGCCGCTTTCCAGGATGGAGGGCGAGGTGACAGGCCTATCCGCCTCGGCTGTTCTGTTCGTGACCGACCCCGAGGCCACGCCGCTTCCGCCTGAAAACCGACTGGCCGCACTTTATGGTTTGTCGGTGGCCGAGTCTTCGCTGGTTCAGTCGCTGATGAGCGGCCAAAGCCTTGAGGATCACGCGCAATCCAGGGGCATCAAGCTGTCAACCGCCAAGACCCAGCTTCTGGGGATTTTCCGCAAGACCGAAACGGCGAAGCAAAGCGATCTGGTGCGCAAGCTCTCGACCAGCGCCGTTACCTTGCTGCGCGACTAGGCGCTATTCCTTGCGCCGGATCAGCGGCCAGAATTCGAAACCCTGACAGTAGGCGATCATCAGCGGGAAGGTGACCGACAGCATGGCGGTTGCAAGCCACAATTCCAGAACATGGCCGGGCGGGCCTTTGGGCAACGACCCAGCGATCAGCCCCGCCGCAAAGGCATAAAGATAATACATGATGACGGCAACGACGATGCCGCAACCGATCAGCAGCAAGCCTTTGCGCGGCTGCTGAGCCGTTTGGAAGGGTGCGGTCTGAAACAAGACGAGCATGACCACGGTGCCGAAAATGCCCGATACCGGCACCCGAACAAGATAATCCACCTTGTCCATGCCAAGTAGGATGGCAAAGCCCCACCAGATGGCACCTGAAACGGCCAGCACCAGCAATCCGGCGGTTAGGCCGAAAATCGGCTGCCGCTGAAGGCTAGGATGTTTCGCAGCCAGGGCGGAGACTGGCCAGAAATCCAGAAGTGCCAGCATCATGATTGTGAAGGCCGTGGTGACCGTGAAGGAAAGCGCATTCCAAGCCGGGAACGCGCCTTGTGGGTCGAGCGATAGCGAATAGTAAGGGGCTGCGGACATGGCGCTGTAATCGAAGGCGAAGCGAAACACCAGCCAAGCCAGAAGATAAGCCATGGCCATCACACCAAGCCCAACGGCCAAGGGTGGCCTGCCAATGCCGCCAATTGGCCATGTCTGAAAGACCACGACGACCCAAAGCGAGGAAACGACCGTCAGCACGGCATACATGATGGCGAACGGGGTTGGCATGGATATGCCGCCATTGGTGACCATCAGCACCAGGGGCGAGATGATGGCCGAGGCCAAGGTCAGCAATCCCAAATTCGCCAGCCCCTTCCAGGGCTGCGCCATGTCTTTCAGGCATGTTGGATAGGCGTTGTTCCACACCAGCCCCATGACCATCTGTGCCGGAATGGCGCAGGTGGTGACAAAGGCAACCCAGGTTAGAAAGGGCAGAACGTCGAACAGGGCGCACAGGCCTAGGGACAGCGTAATCGTGATGGCGCTTGCGGCAAGGCCGAGGAGAGGTTGGGGGACATTTGAGCTCGAAGTTTTCATGTTTGATGATCAAGCAAATCGAAATGTGGTCCAAGCCGGAAGCAGAAGAGCTTTCTTCACGGCAATAGTATCAACTTGCCTAGCAGATGAAATAGCATTCTTCAGCCTTAAGAACCTCTCGGTACACTGCCCTAAGCTGGCAAACGCGCCATAAAGCGCGTGCGGGGTCTTTATTGAATTTATTCAGTGTAAATAATTTTAAGAAAGGTCTCTTTGATGTATTTCAGTGATCCCCTGTCGCAGATTTTTGACGATGCCCGCGCGAAGCAGGGCGAGCCGGACGAGATGGTTCAAGAGGCGGTCGAGCCGCCCGTTGCGGGCAAGTCTGAGCGGCGCAAATTGGTTGCCGATGATGTCATTCTCGATGCGCTGGTCTATCAATATAATTACGCATTGGACGATGTTCCGCCCTGGTTCGAGGCCGACGACTGCATCAATCAGATCGTCGAGGATTGCTTCAAGGAATCCGTCGATCCCGGCGTGCCGGAAGGGACGGGCGATGAACTGGACTGCTCCATAATTGACCAGTTTTCAATAGAGCCGCGTTCGTATATTTCTTCGGGCACGAACCTGTATCACGGCACCTCGATCTTGCTGGGTTATTCGCGCCCGGACAACAAGCAGCCGATGGGTTTTTCCCATTCTGCAAACCCCCGGACACAGGCGGAAGACGAACCCGTTCTGTATGATGGCGAAGGTCATTTGTTGACGCTGGGTTCGACCGGTTCCGGCAAGGGTGTTTCCTGTGTGATTCCGACCCTGTTGTCCTATTCAGGCCCAGTGGTCGTGGTCGATCCAAAAGGAGAAGCCGCCAAACTGACCGCCGGATATCGCAGAGACATCCTTGGCCAGAAGGTGCTGATTATCGATCCCTGGCGTTTGGTGACCGAGCAAACGCAGGCGCTGAATCCGCTCGATGCCGTCGATATGAACCGCCCGGGATATTTTGAAGCGGCGCAGGCCCTGGCAAATTTGATTATCGCAACCGATTCCGGCGAGCAGAGGGTCGATCCCCACTGGAACACGCGGGCACGGCAGATCGTCACCAGCCTTCTGATGCTGATTGCCAAGCATTTTCCGGCGCATTTGCGCAATCTGGAAATGTTAAGCCGGATATTCTCGCTGAACCCCCAGGATTTCGCAAAGCTGATGGTGGCTGCCGAGCGCTCGCCGGTGCCGGAAATCGCACGCATGCCCGGCCAGGTGCTGATGGCGGCGGACAAGGAACGGTCGTCGATTTTCTCTTCGGCCTTGCGTGGCCTCGGCGTCTGGGCGTCATCGTTCCTGTTGCCCGCCATCGGTCATTCGGATGTCCGGTTGGAGGAGATTATCGACGGCGCGCACCGACAGCACGATCAGCGGCATGCTGTGCGATTGGCGAATGGTGGT